>NZ_SSXB01000067.1:0-22576 GCF_021698995.1 Blastococcus sp. KM273129
CGCCCACCCCGCCCCGCCGCACCTCAGCCGGCCCGGCACCGCACCGCACCGACCTGGAGTTCTCCCATGCGCTTGGCATGCACCGCTCGTCCCGCCCTCGCGGGCGCTGGACTGCTCATCCTGGTGACCGGCTGCGCGGCCACCGACGTCCCCGCCGCGCCCGAGCCGGGCGACACCACCGGCACGCTCCCGACCGCGCACGTGCACGCCGTCGCCGTCGACCCCGGCGACGGGGCGGTGCTGCTGGCCACCCACGAGGGGCTGATCACCGTCGGCGACGACGGCAGACCGGCAGCCGTCGGCCCGGTCATCGACCTCATGGGGTTCACCGTCGCCGGGCCCGACCACTACCTGGCGTCGGGTCACCCCGGGATGCGCACCGACCTGCCCAACCCGGTCGGGCTCATCGAGAGCACCGACGGCGGCGCGACCTGGACGCCGCTGTCCCGCGCCGGCGAGTCGGACTTCCACGCGCTCACCGACCTACCCGGAGGCGGGGCGCTGGGCTACGACGGGACGCTGCGCCGCACCACCGACGGCACCACCTGGGAACCGCTGGCCATCCCGGCCGCGCCGCACACCCTCGCCGCCGCCCCCGACGGCCACGTGCTGGCCACCACCGGCGCCGGACTGCTCCGCTCCACCGACACCGGGGCCACGTGGGCGCCGGTGGACGGCGCTCCGCTGCTGCAGGTGGTGACCTGGTCGGGCGACGGCGCCACCGCGGTCGGCATCACACCGGACGGGGCGGTGTGGACCAGCGACGACGCCGCGGTCAGCTGGACCCAGCGGGGTCAGCTGGACGGGACGCCGCAGGCGGTGGGAGCGACCACCGCCGACGGCGACCTGCGCGTCCTCGTGGTGACCGACCACGGCCTGCTGGAGTCCACCGACGGCGGCGCCACGTTCACCACCCTGCTGCGCAGCTGAGCCCGGGGATCCCGGCCGATGGACGCGGACGGTGCCGGTCAGCCGGTCGGGCAGTCGCGCAGCGCCGAGCCCTCGAACTCCGGGACGGGCCGGGCGTCGGCCTCCTCGACGGTCTCGGCCTCGCCGTTCTCCGCGATGTCCTGGATCAGCCACTCCATCTCGGCGATCTCCCGCTCCTGGGCGCGGATGATCTCGACGGCCAGCTGGCACACGCGGACGTCGTCGATGTCGGCGCGCTCGGAGCGGGTGATGGCGAGCGAGTGGTGCGGGATCATCGCGCTCATCCAGTTGCGGTCGTCCACCGTGACCTGGCTGCGGTCGAGCGCGATACCACCGCCCAGCAGCAGGAGGCTCACCGCCACGATGGCGATGTTGCCCTTCATGTTCTTGTACATGTTGAGCATCCAGCCGAGCATGACCAGCCCCATGGTGCCGCCCATGGTCAGCGCCATGAACACGCGGCTCTCGCTGAACTCGACGTGGCTCCACTCCCACGTGCCCGCGAACATCGTCCAGTACATGACCACCATGGACGTGGTGATCATCGCCGCGAAGCGCAGGTACATCTTCCGCTGCATCTTCTTCTGCATCGCGCCGTCGCCGGAGTCGTCGTGGTGGCCGGGGTCCTCGCCGCCGTGCCCGCGCGAGTGGTCCTCGTTGCTGCTCTTGGTCGCCATGGGGTGGTGCTCCGTTCTCTCGCCGCCGGGCCGGGGGCCGGGCGTGGGTGGTCGTGCACTGCCGACGTCCCGGCGGCTGGCCGGGGCCTGGTGCGCCGGGACGCCTGCTGGTTCGCACCGGGTCGGTCAGCCCGGTGTGCTGATGAGGCCGCGGCACGCCTGCTCGCAGCGCCGGCAGGCCTCGGCGCGGCTGCGGAGCTCGTCCCCGTCCACCCCGCCGAGGTCCGCGGGGCAGGTGCCGAGCACCCGCGCGGCCACGGTCATGGCCACCTCCTCAGACGTCCGGCGCCGGAGGGCTCGGGTGCCGCCCGGGACTGTCGCCGGTGGAGCCGTGCTACCCGTAGATCCGTACGGGTATGAGCGCGTCGGAGGTGTTTCTCGATGTCCGAACCCACCCACGCCCATCCGGTCGACCCCGAGCGGGTCGCCCACGCCCGCAGCCGGCTGCCCAGCCGCGATGAAGCGACCCAGCTGACCAGCGTGCTGAGCCTGATGGCGGACCCCACGCGCGCCCGCGTGTTGTTCGCCCTCGACATGGTGGAGGAGCTGTGCGTCGGCGACCTCGCGCTGGCTCTGGAGGTGAACGAGGACGCGGTCGGGTACGCGCTGCGGCTGCTGCGCACGGCGGGGCTGGTCGTCAACCGCAAGCAGGGGCGCGTCGTCTACTACCGCCTCGCCGACGGCTTCCCCGAACCGCTGCGCGAGCACTGCCTGCGCCAGTTGATCGTCCTGTCCCAGACGCCGGTGCCCGACGGGCTCTGAGGCCCACGCGTCGCGGGCCCCCGCTGATCGACCGCCGCGCCCGTCCGGCCACGGCCCCGGCGGCCGACACCCCGGATGGACCGGCCGGTCGAGCAGCGGGAGGACCCGGCAGAGCCGTTCGGCCCTCGCGCTCCGGGTCCGGTGGCGATGGTCTCCCCCGCTCGGGACGGCGAGGGTCGGTGCCGGTCGGCGGCTGCCGACCACCACCGGGAGGAGGAAGACGTGCCCGTGGTCGCGCCGCTCGTACGTCGCGGACGTCCCGCCGGACCGGGATCCCGGCTGCGACGGTGGCTCGAGCCCGCGCTGCTGATCGTGACACTGGGTCTGCTCGCGGCCGGCGGCGTGGCCTGGGTGGCGGGCGCCGGGCCGTGGGACGACGTCCTCTGGGCCGCGGCGACGCTGATCGCGGTGGTGCCGTCGGCCGGGTGGGTCGTGGCCGCGCTGCTGCGGCGGAGAACCGGGGTCGACCTCATCGCGCTGCTCGCCCTGCTGGGCACCCTGATGGTCGGCGAGCACCTGGCCGGTGCGCTGATCGCGGTCATGCTGGCCACGGGACGGGCGCTGGATGCGGCGGCGCAGCGGCGGGCCAACCGGGATCTGCGGGCGTTGCTGGAGAGGGTCCCGCGCACGGCGCGCCGACGCGTCGGCGACGTGGTCTCCGAGGTGCCGGTCGACGAGGTCGCCGTCGGGGACCTGGTGCTGGTCGGCCCGGGTGAGGTGCTCCCGGTCGACGGGGTGGTCGAGGGCGGTCCGGCGGTGCTCGACGAATCCGCGCTCACCGGAGAGCCGGAGCTGGTCGAGCGGGCCACCGGCGATCCGGTCCGCAGCGGGACCTTGAACGCCGGCGGCGCCTTCGAGCTCACCTGCTCGGCGCCGGCGGCGCAGAGCACCTACGCCGGTATCGTCGCGCTCGTCCGGCAGGCCGGGGCGGAGAACGCTCCGGTGGTCCGCCTCGCCGACCGGTACGCCGCATGGTTCCTGCCGCTGTCGCTCGCCGTGGCGGGGCTCGCCTGGCTGATCAGCGGCTCGCCGACGCGGGCGGTGGCGGTGCTGGTGGTGGCAACTCCGTGCCCGCTGCTGCTGGCCGCCCCGGTGGCTGTCGTGTCCGGCCTGTCGCGGGCGTCGCGGCTCGGTGTCGTCGTCCGCAGCGGTGGCGCGCTGGAGAACCTCGGGGCCGCCCGCACGATGGTGCTGGACAAGACCGGCACGCTGACCGCCGGGCGGCCGGCGCTGACCGAGGTCCTGACCGCGCCGGGGTGGTCGGTGCCGGACGTGCTGCGGGTGGCCGCCTCGGCCGACCAGCTCTCCCCGCACGTGCTCGCCGAGGCCGTGGTCGCCGAGGCACGGGCCCGCGGCCTGGCCCTGTCGCTGCCGCAGGACGTGCGGGAGCAGCCCGGCCGCGGCGTCGAGGCCACCGTCGACGGCAGGCGCGTGCGCGTCGGCAAGCTCGACCCGGCACCCGGCGGCAGCTGGGCCCGCACGGCGGTCAGCCGGGCCGCGCTGGACGGTTGCGCGCTGGTGTGGGTCGAGCTCGACGGCACCCCCGTCGGTGCGGTTCTCCTGAAGGATCCGGTGCGCCCCGACGCAGGACGGACGCTGCGGCGGCTGCGGTCGGCCGGCATCGACCGGCTGGTGATGCTCACCGGCGACCGGCCCGAGCCGGCGCGGGAGGTCGGCGCGGTGCTCGGCCTGGACGAGGTGTGCGCCCAGCAGACCCCGGCGAGCAAGGTCGCCGCGGTCCGCGCCGAGCAGGACCGCGCGGTGACCGTGATGGTGGGCGACGGCCTGAACGACGCGCCGGCGCTGGCCGCGGCCACCGTGGGTGTCGCGATGGGCGCCCGGGGGTCGACGGCCTCGTCGGAGGCCGCCGACGTGGTGCTCACGACCGATCGGCTCGACCGGCTCGCCGATGCGATGGAGATCGCCCGGTACGCCCGTCGGGTCGCCGTGCAGAGCGCGGTCGCCGGGATGGGCCTGTCGCTGGCCGCCATGGTCCTGGCCGCGGTCGGGCTGCTGCCGCCGACGGTCGGTGCGCTGCTGCAGGAGGGCATCGACGTGGCGGTGATCCTGAACGCCCTCCGCGCCCTCCGCGGCGGCCGGGTCGGCGGACGCCCGGTACCGCTCCCGACGCAGACGCTGCTGCGCCGCTTCGGCGCCGAGCACGACGACCTCCGCCAGGCGCTGCCGCTGGTGCGGGCAGCCGCCGACGCACTGGTCGTGGACCCCACCCCGCAGGCCGTCGAGGCGCTCCACCGCGCGCGGACGGCGCTGGTCGAGCGGCTGGTGCCGCACGAGGAGGCGGAGGAGGCCGAGCTCTACCCCGCGCTGGCCCGGACGCTGGGCGGTGGCGAGGCGGTCGCCCCCATGAGCCGCGCCCACGCGGAGATCGGCCGGCTCACCCGCCGGCTGCAGGTCCACCTCGACGCCCTCGACGCGGGCGCCGATCTCGATCCTGGACGACGGCAGGACCTGCTGGCCTGCCTGTACGGGCTGCACGCCCTCCTGCTGCTGCACTACCTGCAGGAGGAGGAGAGCTACTTCGCGCTCGCCGAGGAGTAACCGGGGCTGGTCGTCGTCCCCGGGAGCGGTGCCGAGCACCCCGCGACGCGGCACGTGTCGACGTCGCTGCCGCAGCGGCATCACCCCGGTCGGCTCCGCCCTGCCTCATGGCCCGGGATCCAGGCCGACCGGTCAGCGGGTCCCCGTCGGGTCATGCCCGGGAGCGCCGAGCGCCGCGAGCCGCTGCCGGTACTCCTCGATCGTGATCTCGCCGCGGGCCAGGCGCTCGGCGAGCACGTCCTGCGGCGCGCGGGCCGCCGGAGGCGGGTAGCGCTGCTCCCGGCCGGCCCTGGCCAGGAGCACGATGACGGCGACGATCATCGCGAGCAGCACCAGGACGACGACCGTCATCACGAGCCAGCCCCAACCGCTCATGTGGTCCCACCCGTACCAGCCCATCGCCGGAGTCCGCTCCTCGACCGGGACGCACGGACCTGCGCCCGGTCCGAGCGTGCACCGCGGTGCCCACGCGCTGCGCGAGGCGAAGGTCCCGCAGGCCGGACCCGTTCGGCCCGGCACCAGGCGCCGCGACCAGTAACGCGGCGCTCGGGCGGGCAGCCGGCGCCGTCGACGAGCACCCACGGGGTGCCGGGCAGGCCGTCCTGCCTGTCTGCCGGTCGGTGCCCCGCGGTCGGGGCACTGCCGCGGTCAGCTGCTGCGCCGCCGCGAGGCGAGCGCCAGCGCGAGGGCGGCGGCACCCACGACCAGGCCGAGGCCACCGACGACGAGGGCGGCCACGGCCAGCCCGGAGCCGTCGGCGGCCGTGGCGTCGGCGGCCGTGGCGTCGGACGCGGCCCCGGTGGCGGTGCCGTCGGCCTCCGCGGGGGCGTCCGCAGCGGGGGCGCTCCCGTGCGCGGCGTCGCTCCCCCCGGTCAGCGACAGCACGGGCGCCGGGCTCTCCGGCTCGTCCTGGCCCTCGACGGTCGGCTCGATCCAGGCCTGCTCCACCCCGTCGTCGTAGGTCTGGATCGCCGGGAAGGAGATCTCGTCCACCTCCGGGATGGGGCCGGCGCTGATGGAGAAGGTCTGGTACTGGCCCGGGGCGATGCCGGCGCCCGGGTCGGCGACCCAGGTGATCTCCGTGACCGCCTCGGTCACCTCGCTGCCGTGCACCTCGACCGGCGGGTCGACCGGGCCGGTGCTGGTGGTCGCGGTCCAGCCGGGCACCGGCTTCACGCTCACCGACGCGAGCGGGGTCTCGGCGGGGATCTGCACCCGCAGCGAGACGGTGGAGGCGGTGTCGCTCTCGTTCGGCACCCGGAAGGTGAGCTCGCCGAACCCGCCCGGCGCCGCATCGCTGGAGGTCACCCGGACGTGCGCCGAGGCCGCGCCGGCACCGGCGAGGACCACCACCGTGGCCAGGGACGACGCGACGAGCGCGCGGAGGGGGCGGACGGGCACGGCAGGCTCCTTCGTCGACCGCCGGCGCGGCAGGCTGCCGGACCCGTGCGGTGGTCCAGTAGTCGCCCGCACGGCACCCGCGGTTCCCGGTGCACCGCGGAAGTGACGGCGGTCACCGCAGGGGGGCGCGCCGTCCGTTTGACGCACGACCCGGAGTTGCGCCGAGATGCCCTGGTCAGCGCCCTGGACGAGCCCCTGACCAGGGCTTGAGGCAAGCCTTCTCTTGCTGGCGGGGGCGCGGCGGAGGTGCCAACCTGACCGCATGACCTCTCTCCAGGAACTGCCCCAGGTCGAGGACTGCTCGGTGAGCAGCTGCTCCTACAACGCGAACTCGGGCTGCCACGCGGGGGCCATCACCATCGGCGGCGACCACGCCCACTGCGGCACCTTCGTCGAGATCTCCTTCCGGGGTGGGCTCGACCGGACCGGTCTCGTCGGCGCCTGCCACCGCTCGGACTGCCGGCACAACGACAAGCTCGAGTGCACCGCCCCGGGCGTGCGCGTGGGCGCCGGCGCCGACGCGGCCGACTGCCTGACCTACGAGGCCCGCTGACCCGGTAGCAGGTCCGGCCCGCCGAGCGGCTCGACGGCCAGGTTCCCGGCTCCGTCGGCACGCAGCGCCCCGTCGGCGATCGACAGGGCGGCCACCGGGTCGGCGTCGTCGACGAGGACGGCACGGCCCGGGGCGGCCATCCCGCGCACCGCGGTGAGGACCACCCGCCGGTCCGCGCCGGCCAACCCCTCGGTCACCCGCTCGACGAGCACGATCGAGGCCGCACCCCGGCCGGCGTCGCGGACAGCGGCCAGCCGCTCGGCGAGCTCGTCGGTCGGCGCGGCCGTGAGCCGCACGACGGGCAGCGCCGCCTGCCCGGAGGCGCAGCGCCCGGTGCTCTCGTCGAGCGCCTGCATCACGTCGCGGCGCGCGGCGTCCGGACCCAGCAGCACCGTCACGTCGCCCAGCGGCAACCGCAGCCCCATGCGAGCTCCCTCTTTTCGGGTAAGGCGAGGCTAACCTGCGGCGCGCAGGGCGTCGAGGGGGTCGCCGTCACACCACGCGGGCGGCCCACCGGAGCGGGCGGTCGCCCGGCTCGGGGTGCAGCAGCGCCGCCAGCGTCTCCACGCCGTCGACCAGCCGCGGCCCCGGGCGGACCACGACCGCATCGCCGTCGACGGCCCACACCGGCCGTCCCGGGAGGGCGGCGGCGACGACGGCCGCCTGCTCCACCGCACCGTCGAGGCCGAAGCCGCACGGCGCGACCACGACCACGTCGGGGTCGGCCGCGGCGAAGGTGTCCCACCCGACCGGCAGCGACCGCTCCCCGGGCCGGCACGCCACCGGCTCGCCGCCCGCGGCAGCCACCAGGTCGGGTACCCAGTGGCCGGCCGGGAAAGGCGGGTCGACCCACTCCACGACCGCCACCCGGGGACGGGGGCGCCCGCCGACACGGGCGGCGACCGCGGCGAGCCGGGCACGGAGCGCGGCCACGACCTCCTCGGCACGCCGCGAGGCGCCGGTGCGCTCGCCGACGACGGTGATCGTCGCGAGCACCTCCTCCAGTGTGTGCGGGTCGAGCGTCACGACCTCGGCGCGGCAGCCCAGGTGGGCCAGCGCGTCGCCGACGTGCCCGGCCGGGAGGGCGCAGACGCGGCACAGGTCCTGGGTCAGGACGACGTCCGGGGCGAGGTCGGCGAGCGCACCGGCGTGCAAGGTGTAGAGGTCCTCCCCCGCCGCCAGGCGACGGCGGACGGCGGCGTCGATCTCGCCGGGGCTCAGGCCGGCGGTGTCCAACCCGCCGACGACCACCGCCTTCTCGGTCCGCGCCGACGCCGGTTCGTCGCACTCGAAGGTGACCCCGACCAGTGACGACTCCAGATCGAGGGCGTAGACGATCTCCGTCGCCGACGGCAGCAGCGAGACGATCCGCACCCGCTCACCGTACGGGCGGGCAAGCGACGCGGACGGGGCGTGACCAACGCCTCAGCGCTCGACCCTCACGTGAGGGACGAGTTCCCGGCAGACTGCTCCTGACACCGGCGACGCTGCTGCCGGCGCGGGCACCGGCACCAACCGGCGTCACCGCCGACCGGCGCGCGACCGCCGCGGTGCACCGGCGCACCGCTCCCCCGGCACCACCCGGTGCTGCCCGCCTGCGCCCGCGACGGCGCACCCGAACGAGACGGATCCATGTCCTCAGCCACCGCTGCCCCGCCCGCGCCCCGCTTCCGCCGACCGGCGTGGCTCTCCCCCGGCACCGCCCGCACCGAGGTCCTCGCCGGCCTCGTCGTCGCCCTCGCGCTCATCCCCGAGGCGATCAGCTTCTCCATCCTGGCCGGCGTCGACCCGCGGGTGGGCCTGTTCTCCTCGTTCGTGATGGCCGTGGTCATCGCCTTCACCGGCGGCCGCCCGGCGATGATCACCGCTGCCACCGGCGCGATCGCCCTGGTCGTCGCCCCGCTGGCCCTCGAGCACGGCGTCGAGTACCTGTTCGCCGCCGTCGTCCTCGGCGGGGTCTTCCAGGTGCTGCTGGCCGCGGCCGGAGTCGCCCGGCTGATGCGGTTCATCCCGCGCAGCGTCATGGTCGGCTTCGTCAACGCGCTCGCGATCCTGATCTTCACCGCGCAGTTGCCGCACCTGGTCGACGTGCCGTGGCTGGTCTACCCGCTGGTCGCCGCCGGACTCGCGATGATCTTCCTGCTGCCCCGGCTGACCGCCGTCGTCCCCTCGCCGCTCATCTCCATCGTGGTGCTCACCGGGCTCACCGTCGCCGCTGGCTGGTCGCTCCCGGACGTGGGCGACCAGGGCGAGCTGCCCGACAGCCTGCCGTTCCTCGGCATCCCTGCCGTCCCGTTCACCTGGGAGACGCTGACCATCATCGCGCCCTTCGCGCTGGGCGTGGCGCTGGTGGGGCTCATGGAGTCGCTGATGACGGCCAAGCTCGTCGACGACCTCACCGACACCCCCTCGGACAAGACCCGCGAGAGCTGGGGCCAGGGCGTGGCCAACGTCGCCTCCGGCCTCTTCGGCGGGATGGGCGGCTGCGCGATGATCGGCCAGACGATGATCAACGTGAAGTCCGGCGCCCGCACCCGGCTGTCGACCTTCCTCTCCGGCGTCTTCCTGCTGGTCCTCGTCGTCGCGCTCGGCGACGTCGTCGCGATCATCCCGATGGCCGCCCTGGTCGCCGTGATGATCTTCGTGTCGATCGCCACCTTCGACTGGCACAGCCTGCGCACGATCCACCGCATGCCCCGCAGCGAGACCACGGTCATGCTGGTGACCGTCGCCGGCACCCTGATCACCCACAACCTGGCCATCGGCGTCGGCGTCGGCGTGCTCACCGCCTGCGTGCTGTTCGCCCGCCGGGTGGCCCACCTGGTCGAGGTCACCAGCGTCCTCGACCCCGACGGCGGCACCCGCGTCTACTCGGTCACCGGCGCCCTGTTCTTCGCCTCCAGCAACGACCTGGTCTCCCAGTTCGACTACAACGGCGATCCGGAGGACGTCGTGGTGGACCTGACCGACGCCCACGTCTGGGACGCCTCGACCGTCGCCGTCCTCGACGCCATCACGCACAAGTACGAGGCGCGTGGCAAGACGGTGCGGTTCGTCGGGCTCACCGGCCACTCCGCCGACCGGTTCGAGCGGCACACCGGCCGGCTCGCCGGGGCACACTGATGCAGGTGACGCGCGGGGGGCTGCTCCAGATCGGCCAGGTCGCCGAGCGCACCGGCCTGAGCCTGCGCACCATCCGCTGGTACGAGGAGGAGGGCCTCGTCGTCCCCACCTCGCGCACCGACGGCGGCTTCCGGCTCTACAGCGACGCCGACGTCGCCCGCCTCGAGCTGATCAAGCGGATGAAGCCGCTGGGCTTCGCCCTGGAGGAGATGCGCGAGCTGCTCGGCCTGCTCGCCGACCTCGACTCCGGCACCGGCGACCGGGCGCAGCTGCTCGACCGGCTGCGGATGTTCCACGAGGCGGCCACCGCCCGGGTCACCGCGCTCCGCGAGCAGCTCGCCGTCGCGGAGGGCTTCGCCGACGGCCTCGCCGGCCAGCTGGACGCCCGGGGCTGACCGCGTCCGCCGTGGCGGCCGCCCCCCGGCCGGCCGCCACGGTGGTCACACCCTGGTGTTGCGCTTGGTCCACCCCCAGGCGGCGGTGGCCAGGAAGAGCACCACACCGATGACGAGGAGCCAGAACAGCCCCTCGACGACCGCTCCCACCACGGCGAGCACCAGCCACACGACCAGCAGCAGCCCGATCAACCCGAGCACGGGGCCTCCTCCCGCTCGGCGTGCGCGACGCCCGGCGTCCCGCACGCACGTCCGACGTTCCGGTGAAGGGGTTCGCCTACCCGATCCGCGGCGACACCATGCGGGGCGACCGCACACGTGGCCCCCCGAGGCGCGAGGATGGCGGCGTGCGGGCAGCGGAGGGAGGTGACGGCATGACCGGACCGGCGCCGTCCCCCCTCGGTGACCCGGCGGTCGCACGGCCGCTCCGCTCCCCGGGGGCGGCGGTGGGTGCGCACCCCGCCACACCCCCGCCGGCGGCCGGCCGCACCGGGTTCCTGCAGCGGGAGGCGACGATCGCGGGGCGGGCCCTGGTGATCGGTCTGGCCGGGGTCGGCCTGATCTGGCTGGTGCTCCAGGTCCAGTTCGTCGCCGCCGCCGCCATGCTCGGCATCGCCCAGGTCGCGATGCTGTGGCCGATCGCCAGCTGGCTGCGGCGGCACGGCGTACCCGCCGTCCTCGCGGCGATCCTCTGCGTCGTCGGCTACCTGGCCTTCTTCGTGAGCGTGCTGACCTTCCTGGTCCTCCAGCTCATCGAGGCCTGGCCCGGCCTGATCGATGCAGGCGTGGACGCGGTGAACACCGTGACCGCGTGGGCGCAGGCGCGGACCGAGGACATGAACAACGCGGGGCTGGAGCAGGTGCTCACGCAGCTGGAGTCCTCCGTGGGCTCGGCGGCCTCCGGGCTCGGAGGCGCGGCCGCCCAAGGGCTGAACGCGGTCGGCAACATCACCACGGTCCTGCTCATCGCGCTCTTCTTCACCCTCTTCGCCCTCACCAGCGGTGACCGGCTGTGGCGGCAGTTCGTCCGTGCGCTGCCGGTCGAGTACCGGTCGCCGACCGACGCCGCCTTCCGCGCCGGCTTGCGCACGGCGGGGGCGTGGTTCTACGCCTCGACCGCCACCGGCCTGGTCGACGGCGTGCTCATCGGCCTCGGGCTGTGGCTGCTCGACGTCCCGCTCGCCCTCCCCCTGGGCGCGCTGACGTTCCTGCTCGCCTACGTCCCGCTCGTCGGCGCGACGCTCGCGGGCGCCCTGGCGGTGGCGGTCGCCGGGGTGACCAACGGCCTGGCGACGGCCCTGTGGGCGCTGCTCATCGTCGTGGTGGTGCAGCAGATCGAGGGGAACGTGCTCGCCCCGCTGCTGCTGTCGCGGGCGATCAACTTCCACCCGCTGGTCGTGCTGCTGCTGACCACGGGAGCGGCGTCCGCCTTCGGCCTGCTCGGCCTCTTCGTCGCGGTGCCGGTCGCCGGGGTGCTCGCCGCCGCCGTGCAGGGGTGGCGGCGGCAGGTCGGCCGGCAGGCGGCGGCACCCGGCGACGCGGAGACGGCGGCCGGCGAGCCGGCCGGGCACCCGGACGACGGGGACCGGGCCGGCACCGCCGGACGCGCGCACGCGGAGCCCGCGGCGCCGGCGTCCTGACGCGGACGGGGCGGAGGGCCGCTCGGCCTGCCGGCCGGCGCGATCACCGCTAGCGTTCGGCCGATCAGCGTCTCCACCGGAGGTGGGCCGTGCCCGAATCCATCCTGGTAGGCCTGGACGGGAGCGAGGCGAGCGGTCGCGCCGCGGATGCGGCGGCCGACGCCGCCCGCCGCCACGGGTTGCGCCTGGTGCTCGCGTGCGTCGTCCCGTGGTCGCCCTACTCGTTCACCACCGCGGAGGAGAACGAGCGCCGGCCCGTCGAGAAGGAGCGCGAGGCCGCGTCGGCCCGCGAGCGCGTCCTGGACCCGGTGGTCGCCCGGCTCTCCGAACCCGGTGACCTCGTGATCGAGGGGGTGGTCCGGCACGGGCATCCCGCCGAGACGCTGGTACGGCTGGCCCGCGAGCACGACGCCGCCTGGATCACCGTCGGCAGGATCGGGCAGAGCCGGGTGCGCACCCTGCTGTTCGGCTCGACGCCCACCAGCCTCATCCAGCTCTCCCCCGTCCCCGTCCTGGTGGTGCCGTGATGACCTCCCCCTCCGGCTCCCTGCTGGCCGCCACGTTCGACGAGCGGGTCGACGGCTTCTTCGCGCCCGTGTCGGACGTCATCACCACGATCGTCTTCTTCGCCGTCCCGCTGGACTTCATCGACGAGGGCGTGGAACTGCCGCTCATCGTCGTCTGGCTGGTCATCGCCGGCCTGTTCTTCACGATCTACCTGCGCGGCTTCCAGTTCCGCGCCTTCCGGCACGCCATCCAGCTGATCCGCGGCCGTTACGACGACCCACGGGACGCCGGCGAGGTCACCCACTTCCAGGCCCTGGCGACGGCGGTGTCGGGCACCGTCGGCCTCGGCAACATCGCCGGGGTGGCGGTGGCGATCTCGCTGGGCGGGCCGGGCGCCACGCTCTGGATGATCATCGCGGGCCTGCTCGGCATGTGCACCAAGGGCGTCGAGTGCACGCTCGGGGTCAAGTACCGCAACGTCTACCCCGACGGCCGGGTCTCCGGCGGACCGATGTACTACCTGACCAAGGGGCTCCGCGAGAGGAGCCCGCGACTGGGCACCTTCGGCAAGGTGCTCGCCGTCCTGTTCTGCATCTTCACCCTGGGCGGGGCGGTCGGTGGCGGCAACATGTTCCAGGCGAACCAGGCGTTCAGCCAGGCGCAGTCGGTCACCGGCGGGGCCGACGGGCCGCTCGGCGGGGGCGGCGCCGGCGCGATCTTCGGCCTGGTCCTCGCACTGCTGGTCGGCGCGGTCATCATCGGCGGCATCCGCAGCATCGCCCGGGTCACCGACAAGCTCGTCCCGTTCATGGCGGTCTTCTACGTCATCGCCTGCCTCACCGTGCTGTTCGCCAACCTGACGGCCATCCCGGACGCGCTCTGGGCCATCGTCTCCCAGGCGTTCAGCCCCGAGGCCGGTTACGGCGGCATCGTCGGGGTGCTGATCCAGGGCTTCCGGCGGGCGGCGTTCAGCAACGAGGCGGGTCTGGGCTCCGCGGCGATCGCGCACTCGGCGGTCAAGACCGAGCACCCCGCCACCGAGGGGCACGTCGCCGTCCTGGAGCCGTTCATCGACACCGTCGTCATCTGCACGATGACCGCGCTGGCCATCGTCATCACCGGCACCTACCTCGACGAGGCGAGCGACCCGGGGGTGCAGACGACGTCGGCGGCCTTCGAGAGCGTCGTCGGCTGGTTCCCGATCGTGCTGGCGGTCGCGGTGATCCTGTTCGCCTACTCGACGATGCTGGCCTGGAGCTACTACGGCCTGAAGGCCGCGACCTACCTGTTCGGCGAGTCGATGGTCGTCGACCGGACGTGGAAGCTGGTCTTCTGCCTCTTCGTCGTCATCGGTGCCTCGTCGACGCTGGACGCGGTGATCGGCTTCTCCGACAGCATGATCTTCCTGATGTCGCTGCCGAACATCATCGGCCTGTACCTCCTGGCCCGGGTGGTGAAGCGGGAGATCACCGGCTACCGCGCCCGGATCGACAGCGGCGAGATCCTGCCGGTCGCTGAGCGGACCTGACCCGCCACCCGCGGAGGCGACCCGCCACCCGCGGCGCGACGTCGGCGCTCTCGGGCTGCAGGGGAGCGCTTGGGCCCGAGATCGCCGATCTCGGTGCCGGCCGGCGCGGGCGGTCGCCGGTCGGGGCCCGCGTCACTCCTGCCCGCGTCGGGGGCGCACCGGCGGGAAGGGCGCGTGCACGTCGAAGTGGACCCCGACCATGCGGATGGTGAAGCACAGCGCGGCGGCGCCGATCGAGGCGGCCGGCCCGTGGGCGCCGAGCAGGTCGGCCAGCACCACCGCCGTCGCCCCGAGCAGCGCCGGGACGGCGTAGAGGCCGCTCGTGAGCACCGAGGGCACCTGCCGGATGAGCACGTCCCGCAGGGTGCCGCCGCCGACGCCGGTGATCGTGCCGACGATCACCGCCTGCGCCGGGCCGAAGCCCAGGTCGAGCGCCTTGAGGGCGCCGGTGACGGCGAAGAGGCCCAGCCCCGCGGCGTCGAGGACGTTGATCGCCCCGTTCAGCCGCTCCAGGTGGGGACCGGCGACGAAGGCGATCAGCCCGCCGCCGGCGGCCACGGCGAGGTAGCGCCAGTCGACGAAGGTCGCCGGGGGCAGGGCGTCCAGGAAGACGTCGCGGATGGTGCCGCCCCCGAGCGCGGTGATCATGCCGAGGGTGACCACGCCGACGATGTCGAGCCGGGTGGTGCGCAGCGCGGTCAGCGCGCCGTTGAGCGCGAACGCGAACGTCCCGACGAGGTCCAGCACCAGCAGGGCCGTCGTGGCCATCGATCCGCGCCCCCCGGTGCAGCACTCGGTGAGCGCTCAGCTTCCCAGGTGGCTCCCGCGGGCGGTGAAGGCCGCCACGATCGACTGCCAGTGCTCCACGTGCGGGCCACTGCGCGGGGCATCGGGCTGCAGCGCGTAGGTGAGCGCCTGGCCGCGCATCGAGGTGAGCAGCACCTGGTACACCGCCTCGGCGTCCGGGTGCCGCGCCACCTGATCGCCGAACACCTCCATCGCCAGCGTGCGCAGCTGCGCCCCGAGGCGGCGCTCGTGCGGCAGCAGCGCGGCCCGCAGCTCCGGATCGGTCCGGGCGGCGCCCCACAGCTCCATGGCCGCCACGAACAGCTCGCCGTGGAACCGTTCCCAGATCAGCTCGACGCCGAGCCGCACCCGGGTGGCCGCGTCCGCCGGGAGGTCGGCCGCGGCCTGGCGCACGCTCGCGCTGAACTCCTCGTAGAGGTGGTCGACGGCGGCCAGCACGAGGTCGGCCTTGGTCGTGAACTGGTGGGTCAGCGCGCCGCGGGAGACGCCCGCCCGGCGCTGCACCTCCTGGGTCGTGGTGCGCGCGTAGCCGAGCTCGACCAGCGCCTCCACGGTGGCGCGCACCAGCGCCTCGCGGGTGCTGGCGCGCCGCTCGGCCTGCGTGCGGCGCGCGGTCGGGGCAGCGGTCATCTCGTCGTCCGGGTCCTGGAGAGGGCGGGAGCGGGACGCCGCGCGCCGGCGGCGCCCCGCTCCCCCGCCGGAGTGCTCAGACCGCCGCGGCAGCGCGCAGGCTGCCGGCCGGCACGGCGCGCTCCAGCAGGATCGCCGGCGGCCGGAACCGCTCGCCGTAGCGGTCGGCCAGCTCGTCGGCCCGGGCGACGAAGCCCGCCACCCCACCGGCGTACTGGTCGACGTACTGCAGGACGCCGCCGTAGAGGGGCGGGAAGCCGATCCCCATGATCGAGCCGATGTTCGCGTCCTCGACGCTGCGCAGCACCTGCTCCTCCAGGCAGCGCGCGGTCTCGACGGCCATGGCGAACAGCAGCCGCTCCTGCGCGTCGTGGAACGGCACGGCGTCCGAGGTCGGGAAGAGCTCCGCCAGCCCCGGCCAGACCCGCTTCTCGGGCTGCCAGTCGAAGAAGCCCTTCCCGGCGGACTTGCCGGTGCGGCCGTGCTCGACCATCGCCCGCAGCACCGCCACGCCCGGGTGGTCGTCCGCGGCGCCGGCCCTGGCTGCCTCGTCGCGGATCTTCAGCGGCAGGGTGAGCGTCACCTCGTCGAGCAGCGTGAGCGGCCCGGCCGGGAAGCCCGCCTGCAGCGCGGCCCGCTCCACGCTCATCGGCGCCAGCCCCTCGGCCAGCAGCGCGGCGCCCTCCATCACCAGCGTGCCGAACACCCGGCTGGTGAAGAAGCCGCGGCTGTCGGAGACCACGATGGGGGTCTTGCCGATCTGCCGGACGACGTCGTAGGCGCGGGCGAGCGCGGCGTCCGACGTCCGCTCCCCCACGATCAGCTCGACCAGCGGCATCCTGTCCACCGGCGAGAAGAAGTGCATGCCCACGACGTCGGCCTGCCGCTGCACCCCCTCGGCCAGGCCCGTGATCGGCAGCGTGCTCGTGTTGGAGGCCAGCAGGGCACCCGGCGCCGCGTTCGCCTCGGCCTCGCTGAGCACCCGGTGCTTGAGCGCGGTGTCCTCGAACACCGCCTCGACCACGACGTCGCAGCCGGCGAGGTCGGCGGCGTCGCCGGTCGGCGTGATGCGGGCGAGGAAGGCGTCGGCCTTCTCCTGGGTCATCCGCCCGCGCGCGACCTGCTTGCCGACCAGCACCGCGACGTGGGCCTTGCCCTTCTCGGCCGCCTCGGTGCTCACGTCCTTGAGCACGACGTCGACGCCGACCTTGGCGAACGCGTGCGCGATGCCCGCGCCCATCATCCCGGCGCCGAGCACGCCCACCTTGCCGGCCGCGAACCGCTCCTCGACCGCCGGCCGCGACCCGCCGCCGTTGATCCGGTTCAGGTCGAACCACAGCGCCTGGATCATGTTGGTCGAGATCTGGCCGACCACCAGGTCGACGAAGTACCGGCCCTCGACGGTGAACGCGGTGTCGACGTCCACCTGCAGGCTCTCCACCGCGGCGGAGAGGATCGCGTACGGCGCCGGGTAGGGCGCGCCCTTGAGCTGCTTGGTCAGGTTCGCCGGGAACGCCGGGAGGTTCGCCGCCAGCGACGGCGACGACGGCGTGCCGCCGGGCACCTTGTAGCCCCTGGCGTCCCACGGCTGGGCGGCCTCGGGGTTCGCCAGCACCCACTGCTTCGCCTTGGCCAGCAGCTCCTCGCGGTCGGCCGCGAGCTCGTGCACCAGCCCCAGCCCCACCGCCTTCGACGGGCGGAGCTGCTGGCCCTGCAGCAGCAGCTCGAGCAGCGCCGTCGTCAGGCCGAGGAGCCGCACGGAGCGGACGACCCCGCCGCCGCCGGGCAGCAGCCCCAGGGTCACCTCGGGGAAGCCGAGCCTGACCTCCGGGTCGTCGAGGACGACGCGGTGGTGGCAGGCCAGGGCGATCTCCAGGCCGCCGCCGAGGGCGGCGCCGTTGACCGCGGCGGCGACCGGGAGGCCGAGGGTCTCCAGCCGGCGCAGCTGGCTCTTCACCAGCGTCACCTGGGCCAGGACCTGGTCACGGGTCTCCGGCGTGGCCTGGATCAGGCTGCCGAGGTTGCCGCCCGCGAAGAAGGTCTTCTTCGCACTGGTCAGGACGACCCCGCGCACGGACTCCTTCTCGCGCTCCAGCCGGTCGACGGTCTCGCCCATCGACCGCACGTACGCGTCGTTCATGGTGTTCGCCGACGACGAGGGGTCGTCGAGGGTGAGGACGACGACGCCGTCGGCGTCCTGCTCCCAGCGGATGGTGCTTTCGCTCATCAGAAGACTCCTCAGACTCGCTCGACGACGGTGGCGATGCCCATCCCGCCGCCGACGCACAGGGTGGCCAGGCCGCGGCGCAGGTCGCGCCGCTCGAGCTCGTCGATGAGCGAGCCCAGGATCATCGCGCCGGTGGCGCCCAGCGGGTGCCCCATCGAGATGGCTCCGCCGTTGACGTTGACCTGCTCGTGGTCGAAGCCGGTGTCGGCCATGAACCGCAGGACGACGGCGGCGAACGCCTCGTTCATCTCGACCAGGTCGATGTCGTCGACGGTGAGCCCGGCCTTGGCCAGCGCCTTGTGCGTGGCCGGCGCCGGGCCGGTCAGCATGATCACCGGGTCGGAGCCGGAGACGGCGGTGCTCACGATCCGCGCCCGCGGGGTGAGCCCGTTGCGGCTGCCCGCCTCCTCGGTGCCGACGACGACGAGCGCGGCGCCGTCGACGATGCCGCTGGAGTTGCCGGCGGTGTGCACGTGGTCGATCCGCTCGACCCAGTGGTACCTGTCCAGCGCCACGGCGTCGAAGCCCCCCATGTCGCCGATGCCGGCGAACGCCGAGGGCAGCCCGGCCAGCGACTCGACCGTGGTGCCCGGGCGGACCAGCTCGTCGGTGTCGAGGACGGCGGTGCCGTTCATGTCGGTCACCGGGACGACGGAGCGCTCGAAGTACCCGTTGGACCAGGCCTTGGCGGCGCGGGCGTGCGACTCGGCGGCGTAGGCGTCGACGTCTTCCCGGGTCCAGCCGGCCAGGGTGGCGATCAGGTCGGCGCCGATGCCCTGCGGGACGAAGCCGGTGCGGGCGGCGGTCTCGGGGTCCATCGGCCAGGCGCCGCCGTCCGAGCCCATCGGCACGCGGGACATCGACTCGACGCCGCCGGCGAGCACCAGGTCCTCGAAGCCGGAGCGCACCTTCTGCGCCGCGAGGTTGACCGCCTCCAGGCCGCTGGCGCAGAACCGGTTGATCTGCACGCCGGCCACGGTCTCGGGCAGGCCGGCGGCCAGCGCCGCCGTCCGGGCGATGACCGCGCCCTGCTCGCCGACCGGCGAGACGACGCCGAGGACGATGTCGTCGACCAGCCCCGGGTCCAGGCCGGGGTTGCGCCGGCGGACCTCGTCGATCAGGCCGGTGGTCAGGCTGATCGGCTTGACCGAGTGCAGCCCGCCGGTCTTCTTGCCCTTGCCGCGCGGGGTGCGCACGGCGTCGTAGATGAACGCCTCGGTGCTCATGCGGGTCCTCTCGTCGTGAGGGGTGAGGGGCGAGGGGGTGGGGCGGAATGTGCACATTTCGCCGGGAGGGTCAGACGCCGAGGGAGCGGCCGACGATCTCCTTCATGATCTCGGTCGTCCCGCCGTAGATGGTCTGGATGCGCGAGTCGAGGAAGGCCTTCGCGACCGGGTACTCGAGCATGTAGCCGTAGCCGCCGTGCAGCTGCAGGCACCGGTCGACGACGCGCTTCTGCAGCTCCGTCGTCCACCACTTGGCCATCGCCGCGTCCTCGGCGGTGAACCGGCCGGCGTTGTGCTCGAGGATCGCCTTCTCCAGGTACGTCTCGGCGATGGAGACCTCGGTGTGCATCTCGGCGAGCTCGAACCGGGTGTTCTGGAACTTCCCGATCGGCTTGCCGAAGGCCGTGCGCTCCTTGCAGTACCGGACGGTCAGGTCCAGCACGATGCGGGCCGAGGCGACGGCGCCGGCGGCGATGGAGAGGCGCTCCTGCGGCAGGTTCTCCATGAGGTGGAAGAAGCCGTGCCCCTCGGTGCCGAGGAGGTTGGCCGCGGGGACCCGCACGTCCTCGAAGAACAGCTCGGCGGTGTCCTGCGCCTTGAGCCCGATCTTGTCCAGGTTGCGGCCGCGCTCGAACCCCGGCATGCCGCGCTCGACGACGAGCAGCGAGAAGCCCCGGGCGCCGGCCTCCGGGTCGGTGCGGGCGACGACGATGACCAGGTCGGCGTTGATCCCGTTGGTGATGAAGGTCTTCGACCCGTTGAGCACCCACTCGTCGCCGTCGCGGCGAGCCGTCGTCCGCAGGCCCTGCAGGTCCGACCCCGCGCCCGGCTCGGTCATGGCGATGGCGGTGATGATCTCGCCGCTGACCAGCCCGGGCAGCCAGCGCCGTTTCTGCTCCTCGGTGGTGAGCCCGATCAGGTAGGGCGCGACGACGTCGTTCTGCAGCGTGAACCCCAGGCCGGACGCCCCCGCCCGGCTGACCTCGGCCGAGAGGATCGCGTTGTAGCGGAAGTCCTTGACCCCGCCGCCGCCGTACTCCTCCGGCACGTCCATGCCCAGCAGGCCCTGCTCGCCGGCCCGGAGCCAGACGGCGCGGTCGACGACGCCGGCCTCCTCCCACTCGTCGTGGTGCGGCGTCACCTCCTTGGCCAGGAAGTCCCGCAGCATCGCGCGGAACGACTCGTGCTCGGCCTCGTAGAGCGCTGACTGCACACCGACCTCCGGGAAAGCGCTGGTCCCCCGGCGGCCACCGCGCCGGGAACCCGAACATACAGACCGATCGTTCTGTATCTTCGCGAGCCACGTCACACCGTCGTGTCGTCACCCCGAGGAGCCCACCCGTGCAGGAGTACTCCAGCCCCTCCGCTTTCGAGATCCCGCCGACCGCCGCGCTGCCCGATGCGGTGACCACCCACGCGCGGGAGAACCCCGACCGGGTGGCGCTGAGCCGCAACGCCGGCGGCGCCTGGGTGCCGGTCACCAGCCGCGAGTTCGCCGAGCAGGTCGCCGCCCTCGCCCGCGGCATGATCGCCGCCGGGGTGGGTCCGGGCGACCGGGTCGGCATCCTCGGCCGCACGAGCTACGAGTGGACCCTGGCCGACTACGCCGTCTGGACCGCCGGGGCGGTCGGCGTCCCGATCTACGAGACCTCGTCGGCCGAGCAGGCCCAGTGGATCCTGTCGGACTCGGGCGCGGTCGCCGTCGTCGTCGAGACCGCCGCCCACCGGGCGCTGGTCGAGTCGGTGCGCGCCGACCTGCCCGGCCTGCGCGAGGTCTGGACGATCGCAGCCGGCGACCTCGACGCGGTGGCGGCGCGGGCCGGCGAGGTGCCCGAGGAGGTGCTGGCCGAGCGGCGCGCGACGCTCTCGACCGACAGCCTCGCCACGATCATCTACACCTCCGGCACGACCGGGCGCCCGAAGGGCTGCGAGCTCACCCACGGCAACCTGCTGTACGTCGCCGAGCTCGCGCCCCGCGTGATCCCGGCGATGGTGGCCGAGGGCGCCAGCTCGCTGCTGTTCCTGCCGCTGGCGCACGTCTTCGCGCGGATCATCGAGGTCGGCTGCATCCAGAACGGCGCCCGGCTGGGCCACACCGCCGACCTGACCTCGCTGCTGGCCGACCTGGGCACCTTCCGGCCGACCTTCCTCGTCGCCGTCCCGCGGGTCTTCGAGAAGGTCTACAACGGCGCCCGGCAGAAGGCGCACGCCGGCGGCAAGGGCGCGATCTTCGACCGTGCCGAGCGGGTCGCCGTCGCCTGGTCGAAGGGGCAGGACACCGGCGGCCCCCCGCTGGGGGTCAAGCTGCAGCACGCGCTGTTCGACCGGCTGGTCTACGGCAAGCTGCGCGCGGCGATGGGCGGCCAGGTGGAGTACGCGCTCTCCGGCGGTGCCCCGTTGGGCGAGCGGTTGGGCCACTTCTTCCGCGGCATCGGCGTCACCATCCTCGAGGGCTACGGCCTCACCGAGACCGCCGGGCCGAGCACCGTCAGCGGCCCGGACGCCATGAAGGTGGGCACCGTGGGCCGCCCCGCCCCCGGCTCGGCGGTCCGCATCGACGACTCCGGCGAGATCCTGGTGCGCGGGCCGCAGGTGTTCCGCGGCTACTGGCACAACCCCGAGGCGACGGCGGAGTCGATGCGCGACGGCTGGTTCCGCACCGGCGACATCGGTGTCCTCGACCCCGAGGGCTACGTGACGATCACCGGCCGCATCAAGGAGCTCATCGTCACCTCCGCCGGGAAGAACGTCTCGCCGGCGGTCCTGGAGGACAGGATCCGGGCCCACCCGCTGGTCAGCCAGTGCATCGTCGTCGGCGACAACCGGCCGTTCATCGGCGCGCTGATCACCCTGGACGCCGAGGCGCTGCCCGGGTGGCTGGAGGCCAAGGGCCGGCCCGCCGGCACGCCGCTGGCCGAACTGGTCGACGACCCGGAGGTCCTCGCCGAGATCCAGGCGGCCGTCGACGCGGCGAACGGGCAGGTCTCGAAGGCGGAGTCGATCAAGTCCTTCGCCGTCCTCCCCGTCGAGTGGACCGTGGAGGGCGGGCAGCTGACCCCCTCGCTGAAGCTCAAGCGCTCGGTGGTCATGAAGGAGTTCGCCGCCGAGGTGGAGAAGATCTACGCCTCCTGAGCCGACCCCTCCCTGCGTGCCCCCGGTCCCCGCCGACCGGGGGCACGCGGCGTCGGCGGGCCGGTCCGACGGCCGGTGTCCACCGATATCGGAACAGGTGGGACCGGTGTGACGGGTGCGGCCGACACGTCCCCGTCGGTGGTGGCGCAACGGGCGGCGGGACGGAGACCCTGGGGCCCATGACGAGCGTCTACGCGTACGGCACGGCACACGCGGTCGTCATGGTCGGCTCCTTCGGCGCCGAGGGCCTCACCCCCCGGCAGATCGGCCCGGCCCACGCGACGATCGGCCGGGTGAACGGGCAGAGCCGCAAGGCGCTCTGCGGCGCCTTCGTCTCCATCGACGAGCAGCTGCCCTGGCCGCCGGAGGGCTACGACGAGACGCAGCTCTGCCCGAACTGCGCCACCCTCGCCGCCCTCTGACCTCCCGGGCACAGGAAGCTATTCCTGCGCATGGGGGGCCCGGGACGTAGGAAGAGC
>NZ_SSXB01000068.1:0-25025 GCF_021698995.1 Blastococcus sp. KM273129
ACCCAGGTCCCGGCCCACGCACGCCCACCCACCGAAACCAAGATCAAGAAACCGTCCCCTGCACTACCGACTCCGAATCGGTGGATTCAGGCTGAGCGGCGTCAGCTCGGGACGGCGCCCAGCTCGGTCTCGCGCGCCCGCCCCGTGCCGTGCCGCTGGGCGAGCCGGGCGAGCCGGGCGGCCGTCGGCGTCGCGGCGTACCCGTCGGTGAGCCGCGCCCGGGCGACCAGCGCCCCCGCGCGGTGGGCGGCGATCGAGTGCAGGACCTCCTCGAAGGCCGTCTCGACGACGTAGTGGGTGCCGTCGACCAGGTGCACGACCGTGTCGGGGTCGCGCTCGACCCGCTCGATCAGGTCGGGGTCGACGGCGAAGTGCTCACCGTTGCGGCAGCTCACAGCGATCACGGGGCGGTCCTCTCGCACTCGTCGGCCCGGGGACCGGTGGCCCGGTCCGGACATCGGTCCGGCACCGGGGCCATCGGCAGCCCGGGGCCCGTGCTGGAGGTCGCCGGGCCGGATGCGCCCGTTCGGGTGACCCGCTCAGAAGCCGAACAGCAGGCCCAGCCCGCCGAGGGTGAACAGGACCATCACCACCACCAGCGGGAGCTGGTCGGAGGCCCGGGCGTGGCGCGCCGAGCGGAGTGCCCGCTCGTGCGCCAGCGCCACGCCGACGACGTGGCCGGCGATGATCGCCCCCACCTGCACCAGCGCGATCGCGTCGGAGCCGACCGCGGTCAGGTCGACCCGGTTGCGGTACGTGCCGAACAGGTCGACGCCGGCGACGCCGAACGGGTTGCTCACCAGGATCCAGGTGTGCTGCCCGTCGAGGAGCAGCAGGCTGAAGTAGTGGGCCACGGTGTAGCCCAGCGCGATCGGGATGACCGTGGCCGCGTACCGGCCCGGCTGCACGCCCGGGGCCTGCCCCGCCAGCCGCCCGGACAGCCGCGTGCCCAGCGCGTACAGGGCGGCGACCACGCCGATCGACGCCAGCAGGCCGACCGTGCCCGACAGGGTGTCGTCCGCCGCGCCCGGGCCGGTCTGCCACCACACCGTGCGCGAGAGCCCGTCGAAGGCGGTGGAGCCCAGCAGCACCACCACCAGCGCGGTCAGCCCGGGCTCGGCGGGGGTGGCGAGCGCGCCGGCCAGCGGGTTGCGCAGCACCGGGCGGCCGTCGTCCCGCCGCCCCCACGGGGAGAGCCGGGCGATCAGCGTGGAGTAGGCCTCGAACCCGTCACCGCGGGCGAACCAGCCCTCGCCGAACCACAGCGACAGCGCCACGTGCACCACCGCGTGCACCAGCAGGAACACCCCGACGGTCACCGGCTCGGCGCGGCCCGGGAAGACCAGTTCGAGCCAGACGAAGGCGAGCAGCGACGCCGCCGCGGGCCAGAGACCGAGCGCGGGCAGCCGGGCGGCACCCGGCGCGTCCGGCGCCACCGGCCGCAGCAGCCGGTGCAGCAGCCGCAGCGGGTTCGCCACCCGCCAGACCGGGCCGAGCAGCAGGCTCGCCGGCACCAGCCCCACCCAGAAGGTCACGTACAGCACCCACGGGGCGAGGTTGCGCGCGGTCTCCCGGGGCCCCAGGAACGCGACGGCGACGACGAGGGCGGCGACGGCCAGCGCGCCCGCCTGGAGCCCCCGCCGCAGCGGCGCGGCGTCGACGACCCGCTGCACGCCGGCCGGCAGCGGGCGCCCCGACCCGGGACCGCCCAGCCGGGGCGTGCGCCAGAACAGCAGCAGGACGGCGAAGCTGACCAGGATGGCCGCCCCCGCGCCGTAGAGCGCGAAGCCGATCGGGATCGGCAGGTCCGTGCGCGAGCCGACGCCGTGCGCGAGGACGCTCACCCGACCTGCAGCGTCAGCAGCACCGTCCCGGCGTCGTGCAGCTCCAGCTCGAAGACCCCGGGGATCGTGGCGTCGAACGCGAGCTCCGCCGGCTGCCCCGGCACCAGGTCGGCCAGCTCGTCGTACCCGTGCAGGTGCGCCTCGTCGGCGACGTCGGAGGTGACGACGACGGTCACCGGCTCACCCAGCGGCACCGGCACCCGGCCGGTGTCGCCGGTGACCCGGCCGTCCGCGTACGCCACCTCGATGCGCCGGCCGGCGGCCTCCGTCGGTGCGGGGTCGGTCGGCGTGGTGCTGCCGGCGGCGGGGGAGTCGGCTGCCGCAGGAGCGGCCGCCTCCACGGCGGGGGCGG
This sequence comes from Blastococcus sp. KM273129, assembly GCF_021698995.1. Taxonomy (NCBI): domain Bacteria; kingdom Bacillati; phylum Actinomycetota; class Actinomycetes; order Geodermatophilales; family Geodermatophilaceae; genus Blastococcus; species Blastococcus sp. KM273129. The sequence goes on from NZ_SSXB01000068.1 coordinate 2,197, forward strand.
CCGTGCCGGCGCAGCCGGCGAGCGGGAGCGCCAGCAGCAGGACGGCGGCGGCCGTGCGGCGCGGGCTCACCGGCGCGCCCCGGACGCCGCCGTGCGCTGCCGGGGACGGCCCGCCGGGGCGTCGGCGGACGGCTCCCCGGCGGGGCCGCGGCGGGCGTGGCGGGCCACGCCCCAGGCGATGGCGGCCACGAGCGCCAGCGTGCAGGCGAGCACCACGAGGTTGGACACCAGCCACAGGCCGCCGCCGACATCCTGCAGCTCCCGCTGCAGGATGTCGATCTCGGGGATCGCGCTGCGGGTCATGCCGTCCTCGGCGGGGATCTCGTCGGCGGGGATCGCGTCGTCCTGCGGCAGGTAGATGGGGAACGCGGTGAGCACCCGCCCGTCGTGCACGCGCAGCAGCGTCTTCCACGTGCCGTGCAGCGGCACCGGCTCGGTCGTCCGGTACTCGCCCTCGCCGACCCGCTCCAGCGGCGTCACGACCAGGCCCTGGCCCTGCCAGGCGGTGATCTGCAGCCACGCGGGGTCGTCCGGGAAGTCCGCCGGGTCCAGCCGCACCCCGATGTCGGCGGTGCGCGGCCCCGTGGTGACCTCATCGATGGTGAAGGTCGCCTCCACGTCGTCGGGGACGGTGGCGACCAGGCCGTTGGCGACGGCGCCCGCGAGCACCGCCAGACAGGCCAGCAGCACGCCGCGGGCGACGGCGGGGCGCGGCAGCCGGCGGCGCAGCCCGGTGGCCAGCAGGGCACCCAGCAGCGCCCCGGCGATGCCGCCGGCGAGCGCCATGAGCGTGCCCTCGACCAGGATGTCGCTGCCCCAGCTGAGCTCCTGGACGAGGTGGGTCCAGCCCCCCTCCGTGGCATGGCCGACCGTGCCGATCGCCACCCCGGCCACGGCGCCGAACAGCAGCGGCCTCCGCGCCGGCGGCAGCGCGAGCGCCAGGAGCTCGACCGCGATCGCCGAGCCGAGGTAGAGCGGGAACGTGGGGGTGATCTCGCCGAGGCCCGGGCCCACGACCAGCGCGATGGAGCCGCGCACGACCAGGAAGAACACCGTCGCGGCGAGCGCGCCGCCGCGGCCCATGAACATGCGGGCGGCGACCAGCGCGACGCCGGCGGCGCCGGCGATCATGAACGGCTCCAGCACCAGCCGGAACTGCGGCACGTCGAAGTCGTACTCGCCCTGGAACACCGACATGCCCAGCAGCAGCCCACCCATGGCCGAGGCCTGCCGGAGGAAGCGGACGGTGCCCGCCCGGTCACCGCCGTCGGTGGAGCGCCTGCCGTGCCCCTCCTGCTCGAGGACCAGCAGCCCGACGATCGACAGGCCGGCGCCGCCGATCAGCATCAGGTGGGTGGGGCCCCAGAGGGTCACGTCCTGGCCGAACATCCGGTGCCACACGTCGTCCAGGGGGAACCCGAGCAGCGCGTAGAAGCCCGCGGCCGTGAGCAGGATGCCGCCGACCGGGACGTCCCAGCCGCGGACGAAGCGCACCGCCGCCGGGCCGGGCCGCTCGTCCAGCGGCATGGCGCAGGCCAGCACACCGCCGGCGAAGACACCGAACAGGCCGAAGAGGATGAGGTAGTGGGCCGGGTTCGCCAGCGGACCCTCGTCACGGCCCACGCCGATGTGCAGGGCGATGTCCCACAGCATGCCGAGCAGGGCGGTGAGCAACGACGCCGTGGTGAGGACCGTCGGCAGGGCGACCCAGCCCGGTGCGCCCGTGGCGCGGCCCAGCCGGTCGCCCACCCGCACGAGCAGGGTCGACCGCCGGGTGCGGTGCGCGAGGACCAGGGCCAGCAGCACGGCGGTCAGGAGCGCGCCGATGCCCGTGGCGAGGGCGACCTCGCCCAGGGCGGCACCTCCTGCCGGACGCGTCTCGGCGGCGATCAGCACGGTGTCCCTCCCAGGCATGTGCCTATGTAACACGAGCAACGGTTACATCGACAAGTGCTACATGGAACGGGTCGCATACCGTGTGCGGACGACGGAGAGGAGCAGCCGTGAGCCAAGCCCCACCCGGGCCGGCCAGTGAGGACGAGCAGGAGCTGACGGTCGACGAGCTCGCCGCCCGCGTCGGGCTGACGGTCCGGAACGTGCGCGCGTACGCCGCCCGGGGCCTCCTGCCGCCGCCGCGCATGGTGGGCCGCACGGGCTACTACGGCCGCGGGCACGTCGCCCGGCTGCTGCTGGTCCGGGAGATGCTCGCCGAGGGGTACTCGCTGGCGATGATCGAGCGGACCCTCGCCAGCGCCCCGCCGGCGGCGAGCTCGGCCACCCTCGCGCTGCACCGGGCGCTGCTCACGCCGTGGCTCCCGCCGGAGCCGGAGGAGACCACCGGCCCCGAGCTCGCCGCCCGGACGGGCGTGCAGATCGGCCCCGCGCTGGTCGACCAGCTGGTGGAGCTCGGCATCGTGGAGCGGCTGGGCGGGGAGCGGCTGCGGGTGCTCGACCCGGCGCTGCTGGTGGCCGGGCTGCAGGTGGTCGGTCTCGGCGTGCCGTCGGCGGCGCTCATCGCGGCCCAGGCGCAGGTCAACGAGCACGTGCGGGCGATCAGCCGCACCTACGTGCAGATGTTCGTCGACACCGTGTGGCGGGGCTTCGTCGAGGCCGGGGCGCCGCCCGCGCAGCTGGACGCCATCCTGGCCACCGTCACGCGTCTCCAGCCGGTCGCGGCGCAGGCGGTGCTGGCCGCGTTCCGCACCGAGATGGCCGCCGAGGTGGCCGGCGCCGTCGAGGCGGCGCTGGGCGAGCTCGGGGGCTAGCGGTCCGGGGCGTCGTCCTCGGCGAGCTCCTCCCGCGTCGTGCCCCGGCGGTCGGCCTCGGCCGCCGCCTCCCGCGCGGTGATCCGGCGGTCGCGGACGACGGCGCCGGCGACCAGCGCCACGAGCACGGCCGCCGGCACGAAGAAGCCGACGGTCCCGATGACGCTCAGCCCGTCGGTGGCGACCACGTCGTAACCAGGCACGAGCTCATGTGACACCGGCTGGTGTCATGGTGTCAACCGGAAGGGTGAGCTCATGTGACACCGGCTGGTGTCATGGTGTCAACCGGAAGGGTGTCAGTCGGAGTCGCGGCCCTCGCGCCAGTAGCCCATGAAGGCCACCGACCGGCGGTCGACGCCCACCTGTTGGACCAGGTGCCGGCGCAGGCCCTTGACCACGCCGGCCTCGCCGGCGAGCCAGGCGTAGACGCCGGAGGAGCCCGCGGCCACGGTGTCCTCGGCGGGCACCTCCCAGAGGATGCCGGCGTCGACGTCCACGTCGGCCAGGTCGACCGCGGGGGAGGGGGAGACGAGGTCGCCCAGCTCGCGCACCGCCGCGAGCACGGCCTCGGTGAGCAGCCGCCCCCGCGGCGCGGCGGGTGCGCCGTCGGCGGGCCAGCGGGGCAGCCAGGTGATCTCCACCCCCGCCGGGGCGGCGACGTTCAGCGCGTCGCCGGCCGTCGGCACCTCGAGCAGGACCTTGGCGCGGCGGCCGGCCGGCAGGCCCTCGACGATCGCGCAGACGGCCGGCACCGCGGTCTCGTCGCCGGCGATCAGCAGGCAGGAGGCGTCGGCCGGCGGGTGCCACTCGTAGCCGCCGGTCTCCCCGGGGAAGCGGGCGTTCGGGGCGACCAGGACCACCTCGTCACCGGGGCCGGCCTGCTCGGCCCACGCCGAGGCCGGGCCGGTCGCGCCGTGCAGGACGAAGTCGACGTCGACCTCGCGCTGCTCGGGGCGCAGCGCGCGGACGGTGTAGGTGCGGATCGGCATGCGGCGCTCGGCGGGCAGGGTGCGCCACGCGCCGTACCAGTCCTCGCCGGCCGGGCAGTCCAGGATGCCGCGCCCCGGCAGGGGCAGCATGACCTTGATGCGCTGGTCGCGGCCGTTGGACGTCAGGTCGTCCATCTCCGGCCCGGTGAACGTGACCCGCAGGAAGCTCGGGCTCAGCCGCTGCACCCGCGCGACGCGCACCGGGAAGGTGCGGTAGGCGGGGATCTGCGCGGTCTGGACGGTCACGGCCACTCCCGGGTCGGTGCGTGTGGGCCGGCTCCCTAGTTAGGCTAGCCTTCCCTGGCTTCCGGCAGTCTTGCACACGGACGCCGGCCGATCCAGACGCACGCCCCTCCCCGGGGGTGCGCTCCAGCACGGAGGAGAACCATGACGATGCGCCTCTCGCGCGCGACCGCCCTCGCGGTGGCGGCCGCCCTGACCCTGGCCGCGTGCGGCGGTGGGGACGAGCCCGACGACGGGGCGTCGGGCGGGACCGTGACGGGGGACGCCGCCTTTCCGCGCACGGTCGAGCACGCCATGGGCGCGACCGAGATCCCGGCCGAGCCCGAGCGGGTCGTCGTCCTGGACACCGGTGAGCTGGACTCGGCGCTCTCGCTCGGCGTCACCCCCGTGGGTGCGGTGACCACCGACGTCTCCGAGACCTTCCTCAGCTACCTCGCCGAGGACGCCGAGGGCGTCGAGGTGGTCGGCACGATCGCCGAGCCGAACCTGGAGGAGATCGCGGCGCTCGAGCCGGACCTCATCCTGTCCAACTCCGTGCGCCACGAGGACATCTACGACCAGCTGTCGCAGATCGCCCCCACGGTCTTCGCCGCCGACGTCGGCGACACGTGGAAGGAGAACCTCCTCCTCGACGCCGAGGCGCTGGGCAGGGAGGAGGAGGCAGCCGAGCTCATCGCGGACTACGAGGAGCAGGCCGCCCAGCTCGGGCAGGAGATCGGGACCGGTACGACGATCAGCCCGATCCGCTTCGTCGGCGGCACCATCCGGGCCTACCAGCCCGACTCGTTCATCGGCACGGTGCTCGGCGACATCGGCCTGGAGCAGGTCGAGCTGCCGGCGGGCCGCCCCACCTTCGCCGAGCTGAGCCCCGAGGAGATCAGCCAGGCCGACGCCGACGTGATCCTGTACTCGTCCTACGGGCCGGTCGCCGACTCGGGCGAGGCTTCCGTCGTCGCCGGACCGCTGTGGCCGATGCTCACGGCGGTCCAGGACGGGCGGGCCTTCCAGGTGGAGGACGACGTGTTCTACACCGGGATCGGCCTGCGCGCCGCCACCCTGCAGCTCGAGCGGCTGCGGGAGCTGCTGGCCGGCTGAGCCCGGGAGCGCGACGAGGGCCCCTCCCGACGGGAGGGGCCCTCCTCGCGTCAGGGCGTCTCGGTGGCGATCTGCGCGGCCAGGTACTGCGGGGAGCCGACGCGCTCGATGGCGGCCAGCTGCGCCTCGAACCAGTCCGCGTGCTTCTCCTCGTCGAGGACCATCTCCTCGAACACCGACGCGGTGCCGTGGTCACCCAGGTCGTGGCACTCCTTCGCGGAGGCGTTGAACTGGGCGACGGCGGCCTTCTCGCTGTCGAGGGCCAGCACGAGCATCTCCTCGGCCGTCTCACCCACCCGGATCGCCCCGAGACGCTGCAGGTTGGGGTGGCCGTCGAAGAGCAGGACGCGCTGGATGAGGGCGTCGGCGTCGCGCATCTCGTCGATGGAGAGGTCGTAGAAGACCTTGCCGAGCTTGGGCAGGCCCCACGCGTCGAGCATGCGGGCGTTCAGGAAGTACGTGTTGGTGACCGTCAGTTCGAAGGTCAGCGCGTCGTTCAGCAGTTCGACGACGCGGGGGCTAACGGGCTGCACCGGCCACTCCCAGCTCTCGCTCGGCCGGGTGCTCGGTGGTGCCCCCGGCTCGCACCGGGCAATGCTGGCACACCAGCTCGCGCAGGGAGGTCACGCAGTTGCCGCAGGTGCGCCCGGCGCCGGTGGCCCGGGCGACGTCGGCGACGCAGCGCGCCCCGTTGGCGATCGCCTCGAGGACGTCGCGGTCGGTGACCACGGTGCAGTGGCACACGTACATGGAGCGGACGCCTAACGGGAGACGGCGGGGGCTGCCCCGGCGCTGGCGCCCGGGCGACCCACGCAGGTTAGCCTGGCCTTACCGGTTCCCGCCAGGGTGGCTGGTCAACGGCTCCGCGCGCGCCCTAGGTTGCCCGCATGCCCGACCTGGCCTCCCGCGCCCGCACCCTGCTGCGGCTGCAGACCGATCCCCGCATCCTCGTCCTGGCCAACGTCTGGGACGTGACCTCCGCCCGCGTCGTCGCCGGCACCGCGGGGACCGGTGCGCTGGCCACGGCCAGCCACGCCATCGCCGCGTCGCTGGGGTACGAGGACGGCGAGCGCATCCCGCTGGAGCTGCACCTGGACGTGGTGCGGCGGATCGCCGCCGCCGTGGAGCTACCGGTGTCCGTCGACATGGAGGCGGGCTACGGCGACCCGGGCGGGACGGCGGCGCGGGTGATCGCGGCCGGCGCCGTCGGCGGCAACCTCGAGGACGCCCTGCGGCCGCTCGACGAGGCGGTGGCCGCCGTGGGGGAGGTGCTCGACGCCGGCCGCGCCGCCGGCATCGACTTCGTCCTCAACGCGCGCACCGACGTCGTCCTGCTCGCGCCCGGGGACGCCGACCGGGCGGCGCTGCTGGAGGAGGCGGCGGACCGGGGCCGCGCCTTCCTGGCCGCCGGCGCGGCCGCGGTCTTCGTGCCCGGGGTGGTCGCGGCCGGCGATATCGCCGCGCTGGTCGGGGCCCTGGGGCGGGGGCGGCTGAGCGTGCTGGCCGTTCCCGGCGCCACCCCGCCGGTCGCGGAGCTGGAACGGCTGGGCGTCGCGCGCGTCTCCACCGGCCCCTTCGCGCAGCGCGCCGCCCTCACCGCCCTGCAGGACGCGACGGCGGAGCTGCTCGCGGGTGGGGTGCTGCCGCCGGGCACCCGGATGCTGAGCTGAGGCGGCCGGCGTGCGGGCGTCGGAGCGGCTGACCTGGGCGGCGGGCCTGGTCGACCCGGCGCCGGGGGAGCGGGTGCTCGAGGTCGGCTGCGGCCACGGCGTGCTGGTCGCCCTCCTCGCCGCGCGGCTGCCGGGCGGGCACGTCGTCGCGGTCGACCGGTCGCCGGCGATGGTCGCGGCGGCGACCGCGCGCAACCGGGCGGCGGTCGACGCCGGCCGCGTCACCGTCCACGGTGGCCCGCTGGTCGAGGTGGAGCTGCCGGAGCGCGGGTTCGACGTCGTCGTCTCCTTCGACGTCCGGGCCTTCTGGACGCCGCCGGGTGCGGAGTGGGACGTCGTCGACCGGGTGCTCGCCACCGGCGGGCGGATCCTCGTCGGCTGCTCCGTGATGGGCCCGGACACCGTCGAGCGGGTGCTGGCCGGGGTGCTCCGGGCGGCCGGGCCGCGGGGCTTCACGGAGCACGCCCTGCACCGGGCGGAGACCAGCCCGTTGCCCGCGGCGGCGGTCGAGTTGCGGCGCGCACCCGGCGGGTAGGAGGCCGGGCGCCACCGACGAGAGGACACCCGCATGACCGACGACCTCATCCCCGGCGACCTCTACGCCTACGAGTCGCTGCTGGCCGACGACGAGCGCGAGGAGCTCGCCGGCATCCGCAGCTTCCTGCGGGAGGAGGTCCGCCCGGGGGTCAACGAGCACTGGGCGGCGGCGACCTTCCCGATGGAGCTCGTGCCGCGCTTCGCCGAGGCCGGGCTCGTCGGCCGCAGCTACGACACGGAGGGCTCGCCGCGGGCCTCCCGGCTGTTCACCGGGTTCATCGCGCTGGAGACCGCCCGCGTCGACCCGTCGATGGCCACCTTCCTCGGCGTGCACAACGGCCTGGCGATGGGCTCGATCGTCACCCTCGGCTCCGAGGAGCAGAAGGCCCGCTGGCTGCCGGGCATGCTGGCGCTGGAGAAGATCGGCTGCTTCGCGCTGACCGAGCCGCACGGTGGCTCCGACGTCGCGCTCGGCCTGGAGACGACCGCGCGCCGGGACGGCGACGAGTGGGTGCTCGACGGCGCCAAGCGCTGGATCGGCAACGGCACCTTCGCCGACCTCGTCGTCGTCTTCGCCCGCGACGTCGCCGACGACTCGGTGAAGACCTTCGTCGTGGAGAAGGGGACCCCGGGCTTCAGCGCCACCAAGATGGAGGGCAAGTACGCCCTGCGCACCGTGCAGAACGCCGACATCACCTTCGAGGGCTGCCGGGTCCCGGCGGAGAACAAGCTCGAGGGCGGCAACACGTTCAAGGACGTCAACCGGGTGCTGAAGCTGACCCGCGGCGGCGTCGCGTGGAGCGCCGTCGGGTGCCAGATGGGCGCCTTCGAGACGGCGCTGGCCTACGCGAAGCAGCGGGAGCAGTTCGGCCGGCCGATCGCCGGGTTCCAGCTGGTCCAGGACCTGCTGGCGCGCATGGCGGGGAACGTCACCGCGAGCCTGGGGATGGCGGTGCGGGTCGCCCAGCTGCAGGAGGAGGGCGTCTTCCGCGACGACCACGCCGCGCTGGCGAAGAGCTACGTCACCAGCCAGGCGCGGCAGACGGTGGCGTGGGCCCGGGAGCTGCTCGGGGGCAACGGCATCCTGCTCGAGCAGGACGTCGTCCGGTACTTCAACGACGCCGAGGCGCTCTACTCCTACGAGGGGACCCGCGAGATCAACCAGCTGATCGTCGGCCGGGCCCTGACCGGGGTGAGCGCCTTCGTCTGAGCGGGTGGTGCGGCCCGCCCCGCCCCGGGTCAGGGGGGCGGGCCGGGCCGCGGTCTCAGGCGCCGAGGACGGCGGTGCGCACCAGGTACAGCAGCACCACCACGGCGACCGCCACGGCGAGCCCGACCCACAGCCGGCGCTCGCGCACGCGGTCGGCCTCGGTCTCGTCGGCCAGCGCGACCGGGTCGGCCCACACCGGGGGCAGCCCGCCGCAGCGGGCGAGCAGCTCCTCGGTGAGCACCACCGGCGGGCTCACCCGGAACGGCTGCCCGGCCCCGACCAGGTGCTCGACGCTGCTCATGCGGTGACCCTCCCGGTCTTCTCGGTCTTGTCCCAGGTCATCGCGGCCCCGCGGAACTCCTTGACGTAGGCGTCCACGGTGATCGCGCACATCATCGGCCCGAAGCCGACCAGGTAGAGCGCCAGCGGCGTCAGCGGCCGGCCCCAGCGGGTGCCCTCCAGCCTGCGCACCCCGTAGGCCAGCGGGATGCAGAGCACCAGCCAGCTGTAGACGAACAGCGTCCAGAACGTCTCGGCGCCGCCGGACAGGGGGACGATCCCCGGGAAGGCCGCCGAGACCAGGACGACGAAGGAGACGGCGCCGGGGAACAGCAGGGCCTCGCGCCACACCTTCAGGCCGGTGCGCGGGTCGACCGACATCGTCAGCGTGATCATGAAGACGAACGTCGCGATCGGCACGAAGACCGCTGCGCCGAACACCTCCGAGGCGAGCTCGCTGTCGAGCAGGAAGAGCCCGATGAGGCCGACCGAGGTGAGCAGCATCGCCACCGGCAGCAGCAGGATGGCGAACCAGAAGATGCCGAAGAAGAAGCCGCCCAGCCCCGGGTGCACCGACCGGCGGAACCACAGGTGCCGGTACATCGAGGTGATCTGCACGTTGCCCCGGGCCCAGCGCAGCCGCTGCTTCCACAGCGCGTCCACGCCGGCCGGCTCCTCGGCCAGCACGCGGGCGTGCGGCTCGAAGACGACGCGGCGCCCGGCGAGCTGGGTGCGGAAGGTGGTGACGGTGTCCTCGGCCAGCGACGAGGTGTCGATCTGGCCGCCGATCGCCACCAGGTTCTCCCGCGAGTGCAGCTGGGCGCCCCCGGCCAGGCAGGCCATCGCGCCGGCGACGTTCTGGGCCCGGCGCGAGGCGGCCTGCGCGGCCAGGTAGTCGAACCCGATGAACCGGGTGATGCCCTCCGGGTCGCCGCTGCCCTCGCGGATGTAGGCGGTGACCGCACCGACCGTGGGGTCGGCGAGGTGGCGGGTCATCTTGCGCAGCGAGGCCGGCTCGTAGATGACGTCGGCGTCCATGATCAGGAGCGCCTCCATCCAGTCGTCGGCGAGGATCTCGCGCAGCCCGTGGTTGAGGGTGTGCGCCTTGCCCTCGCCGCCCTTCTCGCGGCGCAGGTGCACGACCCGGCCCGGGAAGCGCTCGGCGCAGGCGGCGAGCACGGCGGGGGTGTCGTCGGTGCTGGCGTCGTCGACGACGTACACCCGCAACCGGTCCGGCGGGTAGTCCAGCCCCATCAGCCGCTCGATCGAGGTGGTGAGCACCGCGGCCTCGTTCCAGGCCGGGATCACCACCGCGACGTTGGGCAGGTACGGGCCGGTCTCCCGGTAGTGGTTGCGCACCGCGTGGAACGGGATGACGAGGAACTGCGCCAGCCCGGCCACGACGGGGACCGCCCCGATGCCGACCAGCGCCAGCAGGACGACGGTCAGCGCGGTCTCCCCGATCGCGGCGACGTCCGTGCCCGCGGCCAGGGTGCTCACCGGGCGCCGACCAGCCGGGTCGCCGACGCCGCGTCAGCCACCCACGAGAAGCGGCCCACCGTGGCGGCCTCGTGGCTGTCGGTGGAGCCGACCAGGGTCACCCCGGCGGCGGCCAGCGCCAGGACCACGCGCGGCCCCGGGCAGCGCCACTTCTCGTTGACCTCGACGGTGGTGCCGGTGCGCACCGCGGCATCGGCGATCGCGGCCACGTGCTCGTCGAGCAGTTCGCTCTCGTGCAGCCCGATCTTGGGCAGCAGCGAGAACAGGTGGGCGAGCTGGGCGCGGCCGGCCCGCTGCATCGCGCGCACGGTGGCCTCGACCAGGATCGACAGCGCGTCCTGGGCGGGCAGCCCGCCCTCGATCTCCTCGAGCGTGCGGCGGGGGCTCCACGGACCGTCCGGCCCGGGGAACTGGTGGTCGGCGATGAGGATGCGGTCCACCCCGCCCGGCCCCACCACGAGGTCCTCGGGCAGGTCCAGGCGCCCGGAGGCGTCCAGCATCTTCGCCTCCACGCCGGTGAGCACCTCCAGCCCCTCGACGCGGGGCAGCGCGGCGACCTCGGCGAGGAAGCCGGGCACCCAGGTCGTCGTCGTCCGGACGTGGTCGACCATGCGGATGCTGGCCAGCCCGGTGTCGCGGGCGGCGACCAGGTTCTCCGCCGGCGCGCTCACCGCGTCGTCGGACCAGGTGGAGTGCACGTGGTGGTCGGTGAGCAGCAGGTCGAGGTCCTGCAGGGCGGTGGTCATCGGGCGGCCTCCTCGGCGACGACGTCGGACGGGGCGAGGAAGACGTCCTCCAGGTGGCGGACGACGGCGAGCTCGCGGAACGGCACCGCGGCCGGCAGCGGCCGGCCCAGCGCCAGGTCCAGGGCGAGCGAGGGCATGTCGACGCCGGCGGCGACGGTCAGCGGCATCGCCCCGGGGAAGCGCGGGTTGACCTCCAGGAGGGCCGGGCGGCCCTCGGCGTCGCGGCGCAGCTGCACGTTCGCCACCCCGACCAGCCCGATCGCGCGGGCCACCCGGCGGGCGGTCTCCTCCAGCTCCGGGTCGGCGACGGTGGCCCCGGCGACCGAGACGCCGGAGTCGACCCGCAGGCGGGACCGCGGCACGGCGGCGACCACGTGCCCGTCGGCGTCGGCCAGCGTGTCGACCGAGTACTCCTCGCCGGGCAGGTGGGCCTGCACGAGGGTGTCCTCGTCGCTGCCGAGGGCGCGCAGCGCGGCGGCGTCCTCGACCAGGCGCACCCCGCGGGAGCCGGCGCCGCGGCGCGGCTTGACGATCACCGGGTAGTCCCAGCTGCCGGCGTCGGTCGCACCCAGCAGCGCGGTGCGCGGCGTGGGCAGCACCTCGGCGCAGCGCTGCGCCAGCGCGTACTTGTCCAGGCAGACCTCGAGCGTCTCCAGGCTCGGGGCGGCCAGCGTGGTGCCGACGGCGTCCAGGCGCTTGCGCTCGGCGGCCAGCCGCGGCAGCTCGACGTCGACGGTGGAGAACAGCACGTCGACCCGCTCCCGCTCGCACAGCGCGACCAGGTGGTCGACGAACTCCTCGTCCAGGCCCGGCCGGACCAGGTGCCGGGCACCGGCCTCGACCAGGTAGAGGCCGCTGGCGTACCGGTCCATGTCGGCGGCGAGCAGCACGACGTCGTCGCGCCGGGCCAGCGAGCGGAGCACGGCGATGCCCGCGGGGCCGCCCGCTCCGGTGACGAGGACGCGGGTGGGGCTGGGGTCAGACACCGTAGGGCTCCGGGGTGGTCGAGGTGGCGGGGGAGGGCTGCTGGAAGGCGGACTCGCTGGTCGCGCCGACGACGCCACCGGCGTCGCGGACCACCTCGAGCGGCTCGCAGTACTGGCCGCCGCTGCCGTAGCGGGACCAGTAGCGGGCGGTGGCCAGGACGAAGTCGTCCTGGAGGTAGGCGCGGATGCCGGCCTGCGAGCGGAAGCTCTTGAGCAGGTCCAGCTTGGTGCGGGTGAACCCGTCGATGGAGACGAAGCGGGAGGGCCGGAAGTCGATCGTCGCCGAGGGGCTCTGGAAGCAGGCCACCGTCGGCACGTTGCGGGTCGCGACGGTCGCGGCCTGGTGCACCGCCCGGTGGTCCTGGTGCCGGTCGTTGGCCGAGTGCGTGTAGACGATCGTCGGCCGCACCTCGGCGACGACGCGCTCGATGATCGACATGGTCGGGTCCATCGGGCTGATGCGGGTGTCCTCGAGGTCCTCGAGGAACAGGCGGGCGCCGATCAGCTCGGCGGCGGCCAGGGACTCGTCCTGCCGGTCGTCGGCCGCACCGCCGCGCGCGCCCCGCGAGAGCGTGAGGATGACGACCTGGTCGCCGGCCGAGCGGTGCGCGGCCAGGGTGCCGCCGACGCCGATCTCGACGTCGTCGGGGTGGGCGCCGATGGCGAGCACCGTCTGCCGCCGGGGCGCCGCGGCGCGCTTGGCCTGCGCGGTCTCGGCCAGCCGGCGGATCGTCGCAGCCAGGGTCTCCTTGGGCACCGGCTTGACGAGGAACTCGTCGGCCTGGCGGCGCAGGGCGTCCACGGCGTAGTCGACCGACGCGTGCGCCGTCATCACGGTCACCGGCAGGTCCGGGCGCAGCGCGCGGAGCCGGTCGAGGAACTCCAGCCCCGTCATGCCCGGCATCTCGATGTCGGTGATCGCGGCGTCGAACTCGGTGCGCCCGGCGAGGGCGAGCGCCTCGAGCGGGTCCGCGCACGTGGTCACGGCCATGCCGCCCCGCTGCAGCACGGTGCGCACGAAGAATGCGGTGTCGGGGTCGTCGTCGACGACCAGGACGTGCAGGGCACCGTCCACGGTTCCGGCTCCCGTCGGTCGGGTCCCCCGGGTCGACCGGGAGGGGGAACGGGATGTCCCCGCGGGGGTTGACGGCCGCCCGGGCCCCACCCATGAGCCGTGCCCCGCCGTCCTCACCCGATGGGGTGGGCCGGGGGACAGGCCGCCCGCTCAAGCCGCCCGGCCGGCGTGCCGATCACCCGGTCAGGTGACCGGAGGACCAGCCTCCGCACGCCCAGCGAGCAGCGAGGAGGGGACGTCGTGCCGGAGCAGTCCGTGCTCGTGGTGGAGGACACCGAGGAGATCCGCGAGCTCGTGACCACGGTGCTCGGGCGGGCGGGGTTCGCCGTGCGCGCCGTCGGCACCGGGATCGAGGCGCTGGAGGAGGTGCGGCGCGACCCGCCGGACCTCATCGTGCTCGACCTCGGGCTCCCCGACGCCGACGGCACCGAGGTGTGCCGGCAGATCCGCGCCGAGACGCCCTGCTACGTGCTGATGCTCACCGCGCGGGCCGAGGAGGTCGACCTGCTCATCGGGCTGGCCGTCGGCGCCGACGGGTACATGGCCAAGCCGTTCTCCCCGCGCGAGCTCGTGGCCCGGGTGCAGGCGATGCTGCGCTTCCCGCGGACCGCCCCGCAGCCGGCCGCGGCGCCGGCCGCGGCGGCCGAGTCGGTGCGCCGGCTCGCCGAGCTGGAGGTCGACGAGGACAGCCGCGAGGTCCGGGTCGACGGCGAGGTCGTCGACCTGACCCGCACCGAGTTCGACCTGCTCGCCGCGCTCGCCTCCCGGCCGGGTCGCGTGCTGCAGCGGGAGACGCTGCTGCGCGAGGTCTGGCACACCGACTGGGAGGGCAACCTGCGCCTGGTCGAGGCGCACATGTCCAACCTGCGCCGCAAGCTCGTCGCCGCCGGGCTGAGCACGCCGGAGATCAGGACCGTCCGCGGCGTCGGCTACCGGCTGGTCGCCGCGTAGCCCCCCTGCCGCGCAGGCACAGGAAGCTGTGCACCCGCCTCGGGGCCCCGGGACGCCGGTAGAAGCTTCCTATGCCTCCGCGGGTCGGGGGCGCTCAGCAGGCGCCGGCGAGCTGCTGCAGCCGGGCGACCCGCGAGTGGGCGAGCACCCCGCGGCGGGCGTCGGCGGCGATCTCCTGGCAGATCGAGGCGACCTCCGGGTGGCCCAGCTGACCGCTGGTCCCGGCCAGGGTGTGGGCCGCGAAGGCGACCGCGGTGGCGTTCCCGGCGCGGGTGTGCCGGTCGATCGCCGACAGCCGCGAGGGCAGCGCCTCGGCGTACACGCCCCGCAGCCGGGCCATCAGCTCGCCGTCGACCAGGTCGTCGTCCGCGGCGTCGTCCCCGGCCTGCGCGCCCGGCCCCGTGGTCCGGGCGCGCAGGAAGTCCAGGAGGCCGTCGTCGGAGAGGAGGGCGACGGTCCGGCCGGGGGCAGGGGCCGTCCGATCCGCGGGCAGGCCGGTCAGCACGACACGGCCGCGGTCGGTGCGGACGTCGCCGTCCAGCCGTACGGGGTCTCGGCGGTCACCGTGAACGTGTAGCTCTGCCCGGAGGCCCAGTAGGTCTCGCTGACGCTCGTGCCCCGCGCACCCGTCCGGCCCACGACGAACGTCGTGCCGTTGCTCCGGCGGGCGGTGACCACGTAGCCGCTGACATCGGGAGAGGAGCTCGGGCTCCACGAGATCCGGACCCCGAACCTCAGGAAGCACCAGCTGCCGGCCGTGCTGACCGCCGTGGGCGGCTGGACGACCTCGGTCGAGATGGTGGTCGGCACGCTCGCGGTGCCGTCGAAGCCGGCCGCGGCGGGGACGGCGGTCCCGGCGACGAGTGCGGCGGCGAGGCCGGTGACGGCCAGGGCGCGGCGGACGGCGTTCACGCCTGGTCCTCCTCGGTCTGCCGGGTCGGGCGCCAGATGGTCAGGAGCAGCCAGCCGGCGAGCAGCGCGGGGGCTCCGTAGAGCAGCACCTGGCTGACGACCGGGGTGCGCAGGAGCTGGACCAGGTGGCCGAACTCCGGGATGACCGCGCGGACCTGGTAGACGCTGTCGCCCTGGAGGCCGGCGGTCCACGGGTCGATGGCCTCGTTGGCGTCACCCCTGGTCTGCACGGTGACGCTGCCGTCCTCGGCCCGGTCGACCGAGACGACGCGGTGGGTGACGAGGCTGCGGTCGCCCACCGGCATGTGGTACGTGATCACCATGCCCTCGGTGAGCTCGGTGAGGGCGATCGGGGTGGCGATGGTGATGTCGCCCGGCTCGATGCCCGGCGCCATGCTCGCGGTCAGCATGGTCATCGTGCGGTAGCCGAGCAGGTGCGGTCCGACGGCCAGGACGGCGAAGGCCAGGACGGCGACCCCCATGACGCCGCGGACCAGCCACGGGGTCGTGCGGCCCACGGTGCGGCGGAACCGGCCGGCCGTGGGACGCGCGTCCTCGCTCGGGGCCGGCTCGACAGCCGGCGCCGCGGCGCGGACGGGGAGGACGGTGGTCATGGCGGGAACTCCGTGTGGTCGTCGGGCGGGGCTCAGCGGGCGGTGCCGGCGGCCTGCGTGCCGGTGAAGGTCAGGCGCAGGGTGGCGGTCTTGCCCTGGAAGGAGTTGTCGGCCGCGGTCGGCAGCGAGATCGAGAAGACGAGGTTGTCGGAACCGCCCGCGGTCAGGGACTTGAGCCCGGGGAGGTCGACGGGCTTGAGGACCGGCCCGGTCGAGAGCTGCTTCTCGCCGCTGGCGCAGGTGTAGGTGCGGGCCGTCTCCGTGCCGCCCTGGACCCAGGCGACGTCGCAGGACCTGACGGTCAGCTGCAGCCCGTTGGCCGCGCCGTTGGTGAGGACGCTCGACGTGGCGTCCGTGGCGGAGAGCCCCACCGAGGAGAGCCCGGTGCTGCCGTCGTTCGTCAGCGTCACCGCACGGGTCAGGCTGTCACCCGGCACGAAGCCGGTCGTGGTCACCGGGATGGCCGCCGCGGGCTGGGTCAGGTCGATCGAGACCGTGCCGGAGCTGATCGTCGTGTCGACCGAGGTGGAGTCGGTGAAGCTGCCGAAGGTGCCCAGGCCGGCGACCGCGGCCGCCGCGCCGATCACGCCGAGCGAGCCGATGACCTTGCGGGCGGTCGAGGCGGTGGCGGTGGTGGTGCTCATGTCCCTGCGTCTCCTGTGTCCGGGGCGACGCCGGTTCTCCGGCGACACCGAGGACTCTCCGGGGGCAACCGCAGGCCACCCGCCAGCGATCCGCAAGGAATCCGCAAGGAATGGGCGCGTCCGTCACCCGGGGACGGGCAGGGTCATCGTGAAGGTGGTGCCGACGCCCTCGGTGCTCTCCAGGTCCAGCGTGCCGCCGTGGGCGGTGGTGATGGCCTTCGTGATGGTGAGCCCGAGCCCGACCCCGGGGACGGCGTTGCGCTGCGCGTTCGACGTCCGGAAGAAGCGGGTGAACATCTGCCCCTGCTCGCCGGCGGGGATGCCCATCCCGGTGTCGGCGACCGAGAGCAGCGCCACCGGCGCCGCCTCGGGGACGCGGTGGTCGACGACCTCGCCCTCGGGCGTGCGCCAGCCCCGGCGCAGCACCAGGTCGATGCGCCCCCCGGCCGGCGTGAACTTGACCGCGTTGGAGACCAGGTTGTCGCAGGCCTGCCCCAGCCGGACGGCGTCGCCGGCCACGACCAGCCCGTCATCGGGCACGTCGACGACGATCTGCACACCCGCGGCCGCGGCGGCGACCCGGGCGGTCTCCTCGGCCGCGCGGACCACGCCGGCGAGGTCGACGTCGGCCGGCTGCAGGGTGAACCGGCCGCTCTCCACCTGTGCGGTGAAGAGCAGGTCGCCGACCAGCCGCAGCAGCCGCTGGGCGTTGCGCTCCACCGTGGCGAGGTACTGCCGCTGCTCGTCGGTGAGGGGCTGGTCCTCGTCGTCCATGACCAGCTCGAGGTAGCCCAGGATCGAGCTCAGCGGCGTGCGCAGCTCGTGGCTGATCAGGCTGACGAACTGGTCCTTCATCCGCTCGGTGGCGCGGGCCTCGGTCATGTCGGTGCCGACGAAGTTCCAGCCGGCGTGCGCGCCGCGGTCGTCCGAGCGCGGGGTGATGGCGACGGAGACGGTGCGGTGGCTGCCGTCGGCGGCGACGTAGGTCCAGTCCCGGACGTCGCTGCCGTGCTCGCGGGCGGCGTGCACCAGCGCCTCGAGGCCGGTGCCGCAGGCGCGGTCCGCGGCGGCCGCGTCGAGCTCCTCGGGCAGGTGGAAGTCGAGGATCGAGCGGGTCCGGACGACGTCCGGGCGGGGGACGCCCAGCATCTTCTCCGCCCCGGGGTTCCAGACGCGGATGGTGCCGTCCCGGTCGGTGCCGATGATCGACTGCTCGGTGACCGCGTCGATCACGCTGGTCATGGTCTGGGCGCGGGCGGCCAGGATGCGCGAGGCGGTGTCCAGCTCGTCGGCGCGGCTCTGCACCTGGGCCAGCAGCGCGGCCTGCTCCCGCTCCAGCTGCCCGATCTCGCGCGACCGGGCGGCCAGCCGGCGGGCGGTCCCGTGGACCGCCGAGCCCCCGGCGGCGACGACGAGGGTCCCGAGCAGCAGCGCACCGGGCGGGTCCGTGACCGCGGGCACCGACAGCACCGCGGCGCTCCCGAGCACGCCGACCAGCAGCCCCCGGCGGTCCGGCTGCATGGCGAGCGCCCACAGCGGGCCCACGAGCAGCAGCAGGGTGGTCGCGGAGCCGGTGCCCGCGTGCAGGAGGGCGACGGCGCCCAGCTGCGCCGCGGGGACGGCGACGGAGCCGGCGACGGAGCGGGACCGTCGGGCGGCCCACGCGACGCCGGTGGCGGCCGAGGCGGCGGCCAGGCCCGCGAGGACGAGGTCTCGGTCGGCCACGGGGATCGAACCGGTCAGCAGCAGCAACGCCGCCCCGGTGAACAGGACCGTGCACAGCAGCGGCCCGTGCAGCACCCCCGCGACGGGGGATCGGCGGGTCCAGGAGCCATCGGCTGCCTGCGGGCGGTCGAGGACGGCGAGGCTCATGCCACCGGCTCCCCCGCGGCCAGCGCGCGCACCTGCCGGACCAGCCCGGCCACGGTGAACGGTTTGGGCAGGTAGGCGTCGGCGCCGGCGGCCAGCCCGCGGGTGACCTCGTCCGGGGAGGCGCCGGCCGACAGCAGCAGGATGCGGATGCCGGCGGTCGCCGGGGTCGCGCGGAGGGCCGTGCAGATCTCCAGGCCCGTGGCACCCGGCATGGAGACGTCCAGGACGGCCAGGTCGGGGAGCTCGGCCCGCGCCGCGGCCAGCGCCGTCGTGCCGTCGGGGGCCGCGACGACCACGTGCCCGCCGGCCTTGCGGACGGCCAGGCAGACCAGGGCGCGGATGTCGTCCTCGTCGTCGGCGACGAGCACGCGGATCGCACCCGGGGCCGGCCCGGCGGAGCCGCCGGGGGAGTGCAGGGCCGGATCCACGGGAGCTCCCGTTCGGTCGTGGTCCCGGCGCGGAGCTGCGGGGGGACCGGGGTCGTCGTCCCTGGGAGGAACGGCGCCGCGCCGGCAGGCCTGCAGCAGGCGGCGCGCCGGCTCACCCGTCGGGGTGGTGCCCCGGCCGCGGACAGCGCTGCGCCCCGCCGGGGAGCCCGGCGGGGCGCAGCGCTGCGTGCGGGTCGGCCGACCCGCGGTGTCAGGAGCCGGAGGAGCGGCTCTGCACGTTGTCCTTGGACTGCTGGGCCTGGCCCTGCACGTTGTCCTTGGACTGCTGGGCCTGGCCCTGCACGTTGTCCTTGGACTGCTGGGCCTGACCCTGCACGTCCTGCGCGGCCGACTGGCCTTCCTGCTTCACGGTCTCGGTCGCGTCCTGGGCGGTGGACCTGACCTCCTCCACCGCGTGCTGGGCGGCCGGCTTGAGCTGCTCGCCCATCTCCTGGGCTGCCTCCTTGGCGGGCTGCAGCAGGGCGTCCTTGTTCTCGCGGAACGCGGTCTCGGCCTGGTGGGCGAGCTCCTGCTCCTTCTGCGTGGCGGGCAGCAGGCTGGACACCAGCCAGCCCGCACCGAAGGCGATCAGCCCGGCGGCGAGCGGGTTGCCCTGTGCCTGGCGCACGATCGTGTCCGGTGCCTGCTGGACGGCCCCGACCGCGGACGACGCCGCGTCCTGCACGCTGCCGGCCGCGCTCGACGCCGCGTCCTGCACGCTGCCGGCCGCGCTGGAGGCCGCACCCTGCACGGAGCCTGCCGCGTTCGAGGCCCGGTGCTGGGCCGTGGAGGTGGTGTCGTGGGCGGAACCCATCACCTTCTCCTTGAGGGAGGTCATGCGGCCCTTGGCCGCGGTCACCCTCCGGTCCACGACGCGGGACGGGTTGACCTTCTCGTTGAGGGCGTCGACGTCGTAGCTGAGCTCGCGCCGGGTGTCCTCGATCTGCCGCCGGATGACGTCCGGGTCACTGCTGGTCATGGTTGCGACTCCTCGCGGTCTGGTGGTCAGTGGGGCTTCATGGCGCCGGGCACCTGCTGGAGGGTGTCCACGGTGCGCTCGGGCTTGGGGTTCACCTGCTGGAACTTCTTGCGGCCCATCACGTAGGCGACGGCCCCGACGACGCCCCACAGGACGGCCACGATGAGGGCCGCCAGGCCGGCGTCCATGACGTTCTCCAGCGCCCACCAGAGGGCGAAGGACAGGAACATCAGCACCATGTAGCCGGCGAACCCGGCGGCGCCGAACATCCCCGCGCCCTGGCCGGCCTTCTTGGCCTCGGTCTTGAGCTCGGCCTTGGCCAGCTCGAGCTCCTGGCGCATCAGCGTGGAGAGGTCCTTGGTGACCTCGCCGATCAGCGCGCCGACCGAGACGCCCTCGACGTCGGGGTGGCCGGACTCGGTGGTGGGGGTGCCCATGTCGCCGCTGTAGTGCTGCTGGCCCTCGGGGTAGTCCGCGGCGTAGTTCTGCGCCGTCGGCTCCGCGTAGCCCTGCGACCCCGCGGGGGTGGCGCCGGAGTAGGGGGAGCTCATCTCAGCGCACCTCACCGGGCCGGCGGGCGGGGTCGTCCCAGCCCGAGGGGGCGGTCGGCGGCACCGCGCTGCCGGCCCGGTGAGGTGCGCTGAGAGGGTACCGGGGCACCGTGCCGTACGGCGGCGGGGGCAGCGGTGCCCCGGTACCCGTCCCCGCACCCGTCGTGGCGGTGGAGTAGCCCGAGTACGTCGGCGCCGGGTCGACGTAGTTGGTGGGCGTGCTGCGGTGGTGCTGGCCGTGGTCCTGGCCCGACCCGGAGTCGCTGTGCACCGCCCGCGCGCCGCTGGTCAGCCGACCGGCGAGGACGCCGGCCGCGGCGGCACCGAGCAGGAACAGGCCCGGCTTGCGGCGGGCGAAGGTGCGCACCTCGTCGAGGAGCTGCGCCGGCTCGCGGTTCTGCAGCTTGTCGGCGAAACCCTCGACCAGGCCGGAGGCCTGGTGGAGCAGGTCGCGGGCGGGGCCGGGGGCGCCGTCGCTGGTGCCGTCGGCCAGGCCGCGCAGCTCCTGGGCCAGGGACGAGAGCCCCGTCGCGGCCTTCTGCTGCTGGGCGACCGTCTGCTCCTTGAGCTGGCTGCGGCCCTGCTCGAGCAGGTCCTTGGCCTGGCGCTGCGTCTCGCCGGCGACGTGCTTGGCCTGGTCGGCGGCGGTCGAGGCGACCTGGCTGCCGGCCTGCGCGGCCGTGTGCCCGACGGCGCGGGCCTCGCCCTTGGCGACGTCCTTCGTCTGCTGGGCCTCGCCCTTGGCGACGTCCTTGGTGTGCTGCGCCTCGCCCTTGGCGGCGTCCTTGGTGGACGTGCTGTCGGTCGTGGTGCTGGTTCCCGTCGTGGGCGGAACCGGCGGCGGGAACGGGGCGTCGATGGAGTGAGTCATCGGTCCTCCTCGGCATGCTTCGTGGTCGGTGGGAGCGCTACCCCGGCGCCGTTCCGGCACACATCCGGGCGGTGCGTTACCGCGGGTGGACGGCCGTGACGTCGTCGGGTCGGCGCCTCGTGGGTTCGGGCGCGAGAGCTGGTGTGCCCCGGCGCATCCGTGCGTCCCGGGGCGCGGTCGGGTGGTGGCGGTGGAAGGGGCCGGCGCAGCGCTGCACCGGCCCTCTGCCGCTCGCGAGAAACCCGTTCCGCGCAGCGGGTCGGGTACCCGCGCCCGGGCGTGGCCGAAACGCCCGATGTCAGCCCGACCAGGGAAAGCGCGGTGCGCGGCGCTCCGTGAAGGCGGCGACGCCCTCGGCCAGCTCCCCGGCGGCGATCGTCTCGCGGTAGCGGGCGGCGGCGAGCGCCTCGCCGTCCCCGCCGTCGGCGAGCGCGGCGACGACCTCCTTGATCGAGCGCTGGGTGAGCCCCGAGCGGGAGGCCAGCACCGCCGCGAACCGGTGCGCCTCGGCGTCGAGGTCGTCGGCGTCGACGAGCCGGTCGACCAGGCCGGTGCGCAGCGCGGTCCCCGCGTCGACCAGCTCACCGCTGTAGAGGAGGTACTTCGTGGTGGCCGGTCCGACCAGGTCCACCAGCGCCCTGGTGGAGGCGGGCGTGTAGACGATCCCGACCTTGGCCGGGGTGACGCCGAAGACCGCCGTGGGGTCGGCGAACCGCAGGTCGCAGCAGGTCGCGAGCTCCACCCCACCCCCGATGCAGTGGCCGCGGACGACCGCGAGCGTCGGCTTGGGGAAGCTGCGCAGCGCCGCCTGCGCGGCGAGGTTGTGCCGCCGCACCTCGGCCATCGGGTCGACGGGGTCCGGGCCACCGAGGAGGTCGGAGATGTCGGCACCGGCGCAGAAGCTGGGCCCGGCGCCGGTGACCAGCAGGGCCCGGACGCCGGGGTCGTCGGCGAGCGGGGCCAGGACGGCCGGCAGGGCCGCCCACATGCCCACGGTCATCGCGTTGCGCTTCTCCGGCCGGTCGATGGTCAGGACGGCGACCTGCCCGTCCCGCGTCACGCGGAGGTGCTCGGTCATCGTCAGCCCAGGTCGTCGGTGGCGAAGGTGTCGCAGCGGCCGGGGTCGCCGGTCTCGTACCCGGTGAGGAACCAGCGCCGGCGCTGCTCGGAAGTGCCGTGGGTGAACGCGTCCTGGTCCACCGTGCCGCTCCCCAGGTTCTCCTGGATGAAGTCGTCGCCGATGCGCCCGGCGGCGTCCAGCGCCCGGGCGATGTCGTCGTCGGTGATCTCGGCGATCAGCGGCTGCCCCGACTCGTCGGGCACCGTCTCGGCGTGGTCGGCCCAGGCGCCGGCGAAGCAGTCGGCCTGCAGCTCCAGGCGCACGGTGCCGCTCGTGGGCCCCGACTCGCCGGGGGTGACCTGGCGGTTGATGCCCAGCAGGTTCTGCACGTGGTGGGCGTACTCGTGCGCGATCACGTAGGCGTTGACGAACAGGCCGCCCCGGGCGCCGAACTGCTGCTCCAGCTGGTCGAAGAAGCTGAGGTCGATGTACACCAGCTCGTCCGCCGGGCAGTAGAACGGCCCCGACCCGCTGGTCGCCCCGCCGCAGCTGGTCTGCACCGAGCCGGAGAAGAAGACGGTCTGGGTGGGGCGGTAGTCGGCGCCGAGCACCCCGGTCCAGTAGTCCTGGATCGACTCGATGTCGGCGACGACGGCGCACTCGACCGAGTCGTTGGCGTCGGCCCCGGTGCGGCACCGCTCCTCCAGCCGGCCGTTGTCGGCGGTCTGGCCCGGCCCGAGCCCCGAGAGCCCGCCGACGCCTGCGCCGGTGCCGTCGCCACCGCCGCCCAGGAGCTGGAAGAGGACCAGCACGACGATGCCGACCACCCCCAGCCCGCCGCCGCCCACGGCG
>NZ_SSXB01000069.1:0-22193 GCF_021698995.1 Blastococcus sp. KM273129
CCCTCCCGCCCGAGACGATCGCCAAGGCGCAGCGCGGCACGGTGGAGGCGACGGAGGTCCTGGCCGCGGACACCGCCGCGGTCGCGGAGATGCCGCTGGACGCGCCGACGCGCGCGGCGTTCGAGACCTTCGCGGGCGCGACCCAGGCCTACCTGGCGGCGCTCGGTGAGCTGCAGACGGTGAGCGCCACCAACCCGGCCGCGATGCCCCCGCTGCTCAAGACGATGAACGACAACGAGGTGGTCATCGCCGAGTCGCTGGTCGAGGCCACCGACGCGGCCGCCGTCACCGCCCGCGCGACCGCGGCCGAGGCGACGGACGCCTACGAGACCGCCCGGACCCTCACCCTCCTGATCATCGCCGTGGGCCTGGTCGTCTCCGTGGTGCTGGCCTTCGTCGTCGCCCGCGGGGTGACCCGCCCCGTGCAGCGGATCCGCGAGGTGCTGGGCCAGGTCGCCGCCGGTGACCTGACCGTGCGCGCCGGCCGCACCGGCGGTGCCGAACTCGGTGAGATGGCCGCCTCCCTGGACGAGACGCTGGACTCGATCGGCAACGTGCTCGTGCTCGTCAGCGACTCATCCACCCGCCTGGCGGGCGCGTCGTCCCAGCTGAACTCCGCCGCCGAGGGGATGCGGGAGAACGCCCGCCTCGCCGCCGGTCAGGCCGACGAGGTGGTGACCTCGGCGGGCGCGGTGGCTTCCAGCGTGGACACGGTGGCCACGGGCTCCTCGCAGATGGAGTCGGCGATCCGGGAGATCGCGCACAACGCGACCGAGGCGGCGCGGGTGGCCGGTCAGGCCGTGGGCGTCGCGGAGACCACGACCCGCACGGTGGGCAAGCTGGGCGACTCGTCGCAGGAGATCGCCACGGTGATCAAGCTGATCAACGGCATCGCCGAGCAGACCAACCTGCTGGCGCTCAACGCCACCATCGAGGCGGCGCGGGCCGGTGAGGCGGGCAAGGGCTTCGCCGTCGTCGCCTCGGAGGTCAAGGAGCTCGCCCAGGAGACGGCGCGGGCGACCGAGGACATCTCGCAGCGGGTGGAGGCGATCCAGGCCGACACCGCCGGCGCGGTGGATGCGATCGGGCGGATCAGCCAGGTCATCGGGGAGATCAACGACTTCCAGGCGACGATCGCCGCGGCGGTCGAGGAGCAGACGGCGACGACGAACGAGATGAACCGCAACGTGGCCGAGGCCGCGAGCGGGTCGCAGGACATCGCGGCGGCGATCTCGGGCCTGGCGGCGGGGACGCAGGAGACCAACCAGCGGGTCGAGGACGCCCAGCGGGCCGCGGCCGAGCTGGCCCGGATGAGCGGCGAGCTGCAGGACGCGGTGGCCCGCTTCCGCGTCTGACGTCGGGCCACGATCACCGACGATCAGGTCACCTGATCCCGGCCGCGGGCGGTCAGAGGTACTGGCCGCCGCCGGGGTGGGGGTGCGGGCCGGGGGCCGGCTGCGAGCCGCCCGGGAGGGCCTTGCGGCGCATCTCCTCCAGCTGCGCGCGGGCGGCCATCTGCTGGGCGAACAGCGCCGTCTGGATGCCGTGGAAGACGCCCTCCAGCCAGCCCACCAGCTGTGCCTGGGCGATCCGCAGCTCGGCGTCCGACGGCGTCTCGCCCTCGCTGAAGGGCAGCGTGATGCGCTCCAGCTCCTCGCGCAGCTCGGGGGCCAGGCCCTGCTCCAGCTCGCGGATGGACGAGGCGTGGATGTCGCGCAGGCGGTTGCGGCTGGCGTCGTCCAGGGGTGCGGCGCGGACCTCCTCCAGGAGCTGCTTGATCATCGTGCCGATCCGCATGACCTTCGCGGGCTGCTCGACCAGCTCGCCGACACCGGGGGCGCCGTCGCCGTCGTCGTCGGCACCCGGGGGCATCGGGACGGCGCCGACCGGACGCCCGTCGGGGCCGACCACGACGACCTGCTGGGGGCGCTCGTTGCCGTTCTGCGGTGCAGTCATGGGCCCATCCTGCCCGGTGGCCCCGACGCTCCGCCGGGCACCGGGACGGCGCCGGGCCGTCCGGCCGCACGAACTAGGGTGCGGCCCATGTCATCGGGGGGCCGGCTGGACGTCGCGCAGGTGCGCGGCCTCTTCCCGGCGCTCTCCGACGGCTACGTGCACGCCGACGGCCCGGCCGGCTCGCTCGTGCCCGAGAACGTGGCGCACGCGGTGGGGTCCGCGCTGCGCATGCCGGTCGCGGACCGCGGCGGGGTCTTCCCGGCGTCCGGGCGGGCCGAGGCGCTGGTCGCCGGGGCGCGCGCGGCCGTGGCCGACCTGGTGGGCGGCCGGCCCGGGGGCGTCGTGCTGGGCCCCAGCACGACGGCGCTCACCTACCGCATGGCCCGGGCGCTGGCCCGCACCTGGCGCCCGGGTGACGAGATCGTGCTCAGCCGGCTGGACCACGACGCCAACATCCGGCCCTGGCTGCAGCTGGCCGCCACCGCCGGCGCGCGGGTGCGGTGGGCGGAGGTGGACATCGAGACCGGCGAGCTGCCGGCCTGGCAGTACGCCGACCTGCTCAACCGGCGCACCCGGCTCGTGGCGGTCACGGCGGCCAGCAACGCCCTGGGCACCCGTCCCGACGTCGCCGGCATCGCCGCGCAGGCCCACGCCGTCGGCGCGCTGGTCTACGTCGACGCCGTGCACGCCGCGCCGCACGTGTTCGTGGACAAGGCATCCCTGGGGGCCGATCTTTTGGCGGTGTCGGCCTACAAGTGGTGCGGCCCGCACGTCGCCGCGGTGGTCGCCGACCCCGACCTGCTGGGCTACCTGCAGCCGGACAAGCTGCTGCCCGCGCCGGACCGGGTGCCCGACCGCTTCGAGACCGGGACGCCGCCGTTCGAGCTCTACGCGGGCGTGAGCGCCGCCGTCGACCACCTGGCGGGTCTGTGCGGGGACGCCGCCGGCAGCCGCCGCGACCGGCTGCGGGTGTCGATGGCCGCCGTCGCCCGGCACGAGGGGGACCTGTTCGACTGGCTGGACCAGGCGCTGCGCGCGATGCGGCACGTGCAGGTGATCGGCGAGCCCGAGCGGTGCACGCCCACGCTGTCGTTCACCGTCGCCGGCATGCGCCCCCGCCAGGTGGCCGCCGAGCTCGCGCGGGCCGGCATCTGCGCGTGGGACGGCGACTTCTACGCCCGCGAGCTCTTCGACGCCCTCGGGGTGAACGAGGGCGGGGGAGCGGTGCGCCTGGGGCTGATGCACTACAACACCGCGGACGAGGTCGGCCGGATCATCGACGCCGTCGCCGCGCTCCGCTCCCGCTGAGGGTCCCCTGCGGGGGCCCGCCACGAGCCTGCGAGTGGTGGGGCCGGGCGTCTCTCAGTCGCCGGTGACGAGCA
Organism: Blastococcus sp. KM273129; assembly: GCF_021698995.1. Classification (NCBI taxonomy): domain Bacteria; kingdom Bacillati; phylum Actinomycetota; class Actinomycetes; order Geodermatophilales; family Geodermatophilaceae; genus Blastococcus; species Blastococcus sp. KM273129. The sequence continues at coordinate 3,339 of NZ_SSXB01000069.1, forward strand.
GGACCTTGCCGACGTGCTCGCTGGCCTCCACGACCTGGTGCGCCTCGGCCGCCCGCGACATCGGCAGCCGCCGGTCGACGATCGGCCGGATGGTGCCGCGCTCGACGTCGGGCCACACGTCGTGCCGCACCGCTGCCACGATCTCCGCCTTGCCGCCGGGGCCCTCCACGGGGCGCGACCGCAGCGCGGTGGCGTGCACCGAGGCGCGCTTGGCCAGCAGCTTGCCCAGGTCCAGCTCCGCCTTGCGGCCGCCCTGCATGCCGATCACCACCAGCCGGCCGCCGACGGCGAGCGCGTCGACGTTGCGGGCCAGGTACGCGGCGCCCATGTTGTCCAGGACGACGTCGACCCCGCGGCCGTCGGTCGCCTCCCGCACCCGCTCGACGAAGTCCTCGTCGCGGTAGTTGATGCCCACGTCGGCGCCGAGCTCGCGGCAGACGTCGAGCTTGGTCGCCGTCCCCGCCGTGGTGAGCACCCGGGCCCCGGCGCGGGCGGCGAGCTGGATCGCCATCGTGCCGATGCCGCTGGCGCCGCCGTGCACCAGGAACGTGTCGCCACGGCGGAGGCCGGCGAGCATGAACACGTTGGACCAGACGGTGCAGGTGACCTCGGGCAGCGCCGCGGCGGTCGCCAGCTCCACGCCCGAGGGCCGGGGCAGCAGCTGCGGCGCCGGGACGGCGACCCGCTCGGCGTAGCCGCCGCCGGCGAGCAGCGCGCACACCTCGTCGCCGACCTTCCAGCCGGTCACGCCCTCGCCGAGCTCGCTGATGATGCCGCTGCACTCCAGGCCGAGGACCTGGGTCGCCCCGGGCGGGGGTGAGTAGTTGCCCTGCCGCTGCAGGAGGTCGGCCCGGTTCACCGCCGTGGCGACGACGTCGACGACCACCTCGCCGGGGCCGCAGACCGGATCGGGCACCTCCGCCCAGGTCAGCACCTCGGGACCGCCGGGCTCCGTGATCGTCACCGCACGCATGCCCCGACCCTAAGGCCCTCCCCAGGTCACCGCCCCGGACGCGCGACGGCGCCGCGCCCCCGGGGGGACGCGGCGCCGTCGTCGTCGGTCAGGCGCGGGCCTTGAGGTCCTTGCGCAGGATCTTGCCGGCCGCCGACTTCGGGACCTGCTCGATGAACTCGACGAAGCGGATCTTCTTGTGCGGGGCCACCTTCTCGGCCATGTAGGCCATGACGGCGTCCTCGGTGATCTCCGAGCCGGGCGCGCGGACGACGAACGCCTTGGGCAGCTCCTCGCCGCTCTCCTTCTCGGGCACGCCGATGACGGCGGCGTCGGCGATCTCCGGGTGGTTGATCAGCACGGCCTCGAGCTCGGCCGGGGCCACCTGGTAGCCCTTGTACTTGATCAGCTCCTTGACCCGGTCGACGACCGTGTAGCAGCCGTTCTCGTCGACGATCGCGACGTCGCCGGTGTGCAGCCAGCCCTCGCTGTCCAGGGTGGCGGCGGTGGCGTCGGGGTTGTTCAGGTACCCCTTCATCACCTGCGGCCCGCGGACCCACAGCTCACCCCGCTCGCCGGGCGCGGCGTCCTCGCCGGTGCCCGGGTCGACCAGCCTGCACTCGGTGTTCGGGATGGCGAAGCCGACGGAGCCCTTGGGCACGTCGATGGAGACGCCCGGCGGCTGGGCGTCCGCGTCGGGGGTGGTGTGCGAGACGGGGGAGAGCTCGGTCATGCCGTAGCCCTGGCCCACCGTGACGCCGGCGTCGGCGCCCTTGCGCAGCCGCTCCTGGGCGGCCAGCGCCAGCTGCTCGTCCAGCGGCGCGGCGCCGGAGAGGATCGAGTTCAGCGAGCTGAGGTCGTACTGGTCGACCAGCGGGTGCTTGGCCAGGGCCAGCAGGATGGGCGGCGCCACGAACGCCCGGGTGATCTTGTGGTCCTGGATGGTGCGCAGGAAGTCCTCGAGCTCGAACCGCGGGAGGGTCACCACCGCGCCGCCGAGGGCCAGGCCCTGGTTCATCAGCACGGTCAGGCCGTAGATGTGGAAGAACGGCAGGACGGCGATGATCCGCTCGTCCGAGCCGGTCTTCAGCAGCGGCAGGCACTGGGCCACGTTCGCCACCAGGTTGCGGTGGGTGAGCATGACGCCCTTGGGCAGGCCGGTGGTGCCGCTGGAGTAGGGGAGCGTGACCAGGTCGTTGGCCGGGTCGATGTCCACCTGGACCGACGGCGCGTCGGCGCCGAGCAGGTCGAACAGGTTGGCGTGCCCCTCGGCGCCGTCGAGCACGATGATCTCGTCGACCGGGGACTTCTCCGCGGCCGCCGTCGCGCGGTCCAGGAACAGCCCGATGGTGATCAGGATCTTCGCGCCGGAGTCCTTGAGCTGGAAGGCGATCTCGTCGGGCGTGTAGAGCGAGTTGATCGGGCTCATCACGCAGCCGGCGGCCGCGATGCCGTGGAAGACCACCGGGAACCACGGGGTGTTGGGGCAGAAGACGGCGACGACGTCGCCCTTGCGCAGGCCGCGGGCGTGCAGGTTGGCCGCGACCCGGTCGACGTACTGGGCCAGCTGGCCGTGCGTGATCACGTCGCCCTTGAGGCCGTCGATGAGCGCCGGTGAATCGGGCTTCTCGCGGCCGGCCGCCAGGACGAACTCGGGGACGGAGAGGTTCGGGATCTCGACGTCGGGATACGGGCTCGACAGCGCCACGGGTGTTCCTCCTCGCATGGTGTGTGGCGCCAGTCTCACACCCGCGGTGTCGCCGCTCACAAGGGGGTTACCGGCGGGTTCACCCGGTCACCGGGGCCAGAGGACCGACTGGGTGCAGCGGAAGAGCGCGATCGTCTTCCCGGTCGCGGCGTTGCGGACGACGGCGTCCCACACCTGGGTGGTGCGCCCGGCGTGCACGTTGGTGGCCTCGCAGGAGAGCCGCCCCTCGCGCGCGGTGCTCAGGTGGTTGCTCTTGAGCTCGATCGTGGTGAACCCGCTGGACCCCTCGGGCAGCAGCGCGCGCGTCGGCAGCCCGCAGCTGGTGTCGGCCAGGGTGACGACGGTGCCGGCGTGCAGGTACCCGTTGGGCGCGAGCAGCTCCGGCCGCACGTCGAGGTGGCTGGTGAGCCGGCCGGGCTCGTGGGTGTCGACGACGATGCCGAGCAGCCCCGGCAGGGTGCCCGGCAGCAGCGCGTTGAGCTCGTCGGCGGTCAGGAACCCGGTGGCGGACATGGTCGGCAACTTAGCGACGGCCGGCGCCGGCCGCGCCGCGGCCCCGATCGCCGTCCTGGCTCACCGTGCAGGGTCCTGGCTCACCGCCGACCGTGAGCCAGGACCTGGAACGATCAGGTCACCTGATCATCAGCGGGCTTCAGGCGAGGCCGCGGACGGTGCGCACGGGCGGTCGGGTGCCCTGGATCGAGGCCACCATGTCCAGCGTCTGCCGGGTCGGGCTGACGTCGTGGGCGCGGAACACCCGGGCGCCGAGCCAGGCGCTCACCGCCGTCGCCGCCAGCGTGCCGGTGAGCCGCTCGCCCAGCGGGACGTCGAGGGTCTCGCCGACGAAGTCCTTGTTCGACAGCGCCACCAGCACCGGCCAGCCGGTGCCCACCAGCTCACCGAGCCGCCGGGTCGCCTCCAGCGAGTGCCGGGTGTTCTTGCCGAAGTCGTGCCCCGGGTCCACCAGCACCCGCTCGCGGTCGACGCCCGCGGCCACGGCGGCCTCGGCGAGCGCCGTCGTCCGCGTCACGATGTCGGCGACGACGTCGTCGTAGGCGATCCGGTGCGGCCGGGTGCGCGGCGGCAGCCCGCCGGCGTGGGTGCAGACGATCCCCGCGCCCGCCTCGGCCGCGACCGCCGCCAGCTCCGGGTCGACCCCGCCCCAGGCGTCGTTGACGACGTCGGCGCCGGCCGCGAGCGCCTCGCGCGCGACCTCGGCCCGCCAGGTGTCGATGGAGATGGGCAGCCGCGGGTGCGCCGCGCGGATGGCCGCGACCAGGTCGACGGTCCGGCGCACCTCCTCGGCGGGGGAGACCTCCTCGCCGGGCGCGGCCTTCACCCCGCCGACGTCGACGATGTCCGCGCCCTCGGCCACCACCCGGTCCACCCGCTCCAGGGCCGCGGCCAGCTCGTAGGTGGCGCCGCGGTCGTAGAAGGAGTCGGGGGTGCGGTTGACGATCGCCATGACCGCGAACGCGCCGTCGGGCACGTCGAGGGCTCCCAGTCGCAGCAACCCGCTCCCCGTCCCATCGTGGTGTGTGGTGGAGTCAGCCAACCAGACCGTCCACGAGGAGGCAGACAGATGGCGCAGACGACGGCCGACGGCGTCGAGGGGGTCCAGGGCCTGGTCGGGCAGCACCTGGGCCACAGCGACTGGGTGACGATCACGCAGGAGCAGGTCAACCAGTTCGCCGAGGCGACCGGTGACCACCAGTGGATCCACGTCGACCCGGAGCGGGCGAAGAAGGAGAGCCCGTTCGGCGGGCCGATCGCGCACGGCTACCTGACGCTGTCGCTGCTGCCGGCCCTGATGCCGCAGATCGTCGACATCACCGGGTTCCGCATGGGCGTCAACTACGGCACGGAGAAGGTGCGCTTCCCCTCGCCGGTGCCGGTGGGCGCGCGGGTGCGGGCCGGGGCCGCGCTGGAGGCGGCGACGCCGTTCGAGGGCGGCATCCAGATGAACCTGGCCGTCACCGTGGAGGTCGAGGGCGGCAGCAAGCCGGCGATGGTGGCCACCGTCGTCTACCGCCGCTACCTCTGAAGCCCCTGGGCGTTTTGTGCACTAACCGCCGCGGTCCCGCTCGCGGGTGGCGTCCGAGCGGCGGTTAGTGCACAAGACGCCGGGCTCAGGTGACGATCGCCTGGTTCACCAGCTGGCGCAGGTAGTTGCGGATCGGCAGCGTGCTGGAGGGCAGCAGCTGCGTGTAGAAGCTGACGGTGACGTCCTCGACCGGGTCCACGTAGAACGCCGTCGACGCCGCCCCGCCCCAGCTGTAGTCGCCGGCCGACGAGACGACGCCGTAGCGCACCGGGTCGATGACCATCGAGAACCCGAGGCCGAAGCCCACACCCCGCAGCGGGGTCTCGGCGAACAGCGGCCGCCCGAAGGTCTCCAGGTCCTGGTTGCCGGGGAGGTGGTTGGCCACCATGTGCGCGAGGGTGCGCGGGCCCAGGATCCGCCCGCCGTCGTAGGAGCCACCGCGGCGCAGCATCTCCACGAACCGCAGGTAGTCACCCGCCGTGGAGACCAGCCCGCCGCCGCCGGACAGGAACGCGGGCTTGCGGTGGGCCGCCTGCCCCATCGCGTCCAGCGGCGCGTAACCGGTCGCGGCGCCCCCGGGCTGCCCCGGGACGGCGCCGTAGAGGCGGGCGAGGGAGGCGACGTCGTCGTCGTCACGCAGCCCGAAGGAGGTGTCGCGCATCCCCAGCGGCGCGAAGATGCGCTGCTCGAAGAACTCGTCGAGGGGCTGCCCGGAGACGACCTCGACCAGCCGGCCGAGCACGTCGGTGGAGACGCCGTAGTTCCACTCGCTGCCGGGCTGGAAGACCAGCGGCACCGAGGCCCACTGCCGGCAGGCCTCGGCGGAGTCCGCGCCGGGCGGGGTGCCCCACTCGTGGCCCATGGCCCGGTACATGGCGTCCACGGGGTGGGCGTGGTGGAAGCCGTAGGTCAGCCCCGAGGTGTGGGTGAGCAGGTGCTGCACCCGGATCGGCTCCACCTGCGGGCTGGTCACCGGCTTCATCGCCGACCCGGCCACGTAGACGCGGGTCTCGGCGAACTCGGGCAGCCAGCGGGCGATCGGGTCGGTGAGCTGGAAGGCCCCCTCCTCGTACAGCATCATCGCCGCGACGGAGGTGATCGGCTTGGTCATCGAGAAGATGCGCCAGCGGGTCCCGGTCTCCACCGGCAGCCCCGCCTCGACGTCGCGGAAGCCCCCGTGGCCGACGTGCACCAGGCGCCCGTGGCGGGCCACCGTCACCAGGAACCCGGGGAGCTGGCCGTCGTCGACGTAGCGGGTCAGCCGGTCGTCGATGCGGGCCAGCCGGGCGGGATCCATCCCCACCTCGGCCGGGTCGGTGCCCACCTTCAGGTCGTCGCTCACGCCCACCTCCGGTCGCCGGGGTCGCCCGCCGCCGGGCGACGCCTCGACCGGCATCCTGGCTCACGTGCTTGTGAGCCCGGGCACACGGGGTCGAGGCGCCGGCCCGGCTGCGGGCTGCGGCCGGATCAGACCGGGACGGAGCTCGCGGCCTTCTTCAGGTTCGAGCCGGCGGTCACCTTGACGGTGTTGGCCGCGGGGATGTCGATCGACTCACCGGTCTGCGGGTTGCGGCCGGTGCGGGCGGAACGCTGGGTGCGCTCGACGGTGATCAGCCCGGAGACGGCGACCTTCTCGCCACGGGTGATGGCGTCGACCAGCTCGTCCTGCAGGCCGGCGAGGACCGAGTCGACGGTCGAGGCCGGGACGTCGGCGCGCTTGGCGATGGCGGAGACCAGTTCGGCCTTGTTCATGGAGCAACCTTTCCGTAGGGGGTGGCGGTGCCGTGTCCTCGGCACGCAGCCGGCTTGTCCACCCGGACGCGCGGAGCGCCACCGGGGTTCCCGCACCCGCGCCTGGCGGGGTGCGGGACCCGGTATCGCGGGGATCCCGGGCCGGGGGCACGGTGTCATGCCGCCTGGAGGTCTGGCCAGTGGGGGGTGCCGGGAAACCCGCAGCTGACCCGCTGATCACAGCCGTCACGCCCCCGGCGCGCGCCCCTCAGGCGTCGCGGATGTGGGCGCGCACCGTCGCGGCGAGCTCCGGGCCCACCTCGTCGATGCCGTGCCGGGCGGCGCCGTGCGGCACCGCCTGGGCGAAGATGCCGTCCTCGTCGGAGGCGGTGAACACGGAGCTGCAGCCGGGGATGATGTCGCCGCAGGCGAAGCGCTTCACGATGGTCTCTCCTCTGGGTGGGTCAGCGGTCGCCCCGGGCGGGGGACGCCAGGTCCTCGATCCGCAGCAGCCCGAGCACGTGGCCGGCCGGGTCGGTGCAGACGACGGGGTCGAAGCGGTGCGCCGGGGGGCGGGTGAGCGCCCGGCGCAGGGCGTCCTCGACACCGGTCGAGGGGTGCACGCGCAGCGAGACCGGGGCGGTGTGCACCTCGCCGGTCCGGGCGTCACACAGCAGCAGCGCGGTGGGCTCGCCGTGCGGTCCCACCAGGACGGCGGGGGGCGTGGCGGGCTCCTCACCCGGCACGCACTGGCGCACCGGGCGCACCAGGCTGGCGACGCTCTCGGTCAGCCGCGCACGGGCGGCGTGGGCCCGCACGAGCCGGACGACGTCGGGGTCCAGCGGCCGGAACTCCGGCGCCGGGCGGCCGAGCAGCCAGCCCTGGGCCAGGGGCACGCCGAGGCGGGTGAAGGCGGCGAGCTCAGCGGGCGTCTCCACACCCTCGGCGAGCAGCCAGGCGTCGATGCGGCCGGCGAACTCCCCGATCATCTCCACGAGCGCCATGCGGACGGGATCGCCGTCGACGTCGGAGACGAGCGCCCGGTCGAGCTTCACCAGCTGCGGCCGGACGGCGGCGAGCTGCTGCAGCCCGGAGTAGCCGCTGCCGGCGTCGTCGACGGCGACCAGCGCCCCGCGCTGCCGCAGGGCGTCGGTCTGCCGGCGCAGCGCGGACAGGTCGTCGACCGGCGTGTGCTCGGTCAGCTCGACCACGACGCGGTGCAGGTCGGGGCGGGTGGCGAAGGCGCGCTCGATGACCTCGGCGCCGAGCAGGTGGGGGCTGACGTTCACGGTCAGGAAGGTGCTGTCGGGAAGGTGGTCGACCGCGGCGAGCGCCTTGTGGATCGCCAGCGCCTCCAGCTCGGCGGCGAGCCCCGCCTCCGCCGCGGCGGCGAACCAGACGTCGGGTCCCGTGGCGCCGGGGAAGCGGGACAGGGCCTCGTACCCGGCGATCGTGGCGGTCGCGAGGTCGACGATCGGCTGGAACACCAGGGTGAGGTCGTCGGCGTCGGCCAGCAGCGGCCGGCAGTCCGGCGGAGCGCTCGTGCGGATGCCCAGCATGGCCTGGGGATCGACCGGTGCGAGCCGGAGCTTGACCCGGCCGGTGCCCGCTCACCCGCGCGGGGGGTGCTCCGCGCCCGCTCCCGCGGGATGCCGGTCCCGGACCGGCGGCCCGGCGTGCCAGCATGTGCGGGGACGCCCCCGGTCAGGGGGCGGCGAGCCGGGCGGAGGGTGCGTGGCCACGACAGGCGCCGCCGTTCCCGGCGGCTGGTGCGGCGAGGATCCCCTCACCGACCCGTTGCGGGTGGCCGCGGCCCGCCGGCTGCTGCTCGAGGTGCCGGGGCCGGCCGCCTTCGACCGGTTGTCGGCGCTGGCCGCGCGGCTCCTGGACGTCGGGCACGCCAAGGTCACGCTCTTCACCGATCACGACGTCGTGGTCGGCGGGTACGGGCTGCCTGCCGGTGTGGTGGGCGGCCCGGCGCTGGCCACCGGCGCGCTCTCGGCCATCACGGTGCGCCAGGGCCGGCCGCTGAAGGTCCCCGCCGCCGCCGAGGACGAGCGGGTCGCACACCTGCCCGCCGTCGTCTCCGGCCAGGTCGGTGCTTACCTGGGTGCCCCGCTCATGGCCGCCTCGGGGCAGGTGGTCGGGGCGCTGGCCGTCTACGACGTCGCACCGCGGACCTGGTCCGGGGACGCCGCCGAGCTCCTGGAGCAGCTGGCCACCTCCGTCGTCGCCGAGCTGGAGCTCTCCGCGGCGCAGTCGGCGGTCGGCACCTCGCGGGCCTGGCTGGAGGTGGCGCTGGAGGCCAGCTCCGTGGGCATCTGGGAGCGCGATCTGCGCACCGGCACCGTGCACTGGGACGACCGGTGCGCCGCGCTGTTCGGCCTCGACTCGGCCGCGGAGTTCGACTCGCTGGACGACGTCCTGAGCTCCCACGTCCACCCCGACGACCACGCCGCCGTCGCCGAGGCGATGCGCGTCGCGGTCGAGGAGCGCGGCGACTACACCGTGGAGTTCCGGGTGCCGCGCGAGGACGGCGCCACCCGCTGGGTGCTGGGCCGCGGCCGGGTGGTGGCGGACGCGACCGGCGCGCCGGCCCGGGTGCTCGGCACGGCCGTGGACATCACCGAGGCCCGTGGGCAGGCCCAGCGCAGGCTGACCGCGGTGCAGCGGGCCGCGGCCATCGCCGAGGTGGCGGCCGAGCTCGCCAACGCCGCGCGCCTCGACCAGCTCGCCGACATCGCGCTGCGCGGGGCCCAGGTGCTGGGGGCGGACTCCAGCGCGCTGGCCGTCTTCGACTCCGGTGGTGGCCCGCTGCGGCTGCGCATGACCGGCAACCTGGTGGCCACGGTGCAGGCGAGCGCTCCGGACGCCGGGCTGCTGGAGGGCGTCGTCCTGCCGATGGACGACGCGCTGCCGGCCCAGCACGCCGCCCGGCACGGGCGCCGGATCCTGCTGGACGACGCCACCGACGCGGTGGCCCGCTTCCCGGCGCTGGAGCCCGTGATCGAGCTGCTCGGGCTGCGGGCGCTGGCCACCATCCCGCTGCGCGTCGAGGGGCGGCTGCTCGGCGCGTTCCTCGCCGTCTGGACCGACGAGCACGACTTCACCGGGGACGACGTCGAGGTGCTGGAGGCGCTCGCCGCCCAGATCGCCCTGAGCGTCTCCCGGCTGCAGTCCGAGGCCGAGCGCGGCGCGGCGGTCGCGGCGATGGCGCAGGCCAACCAGCGCCTGCGGCTGCTCGCGGACGCCGGCCGGGTGCTCTCCGGCACGCTCGACATCGACCAGCAGATCGGCCGGCTGGCCTCGCTGGTGCTGCCCGAGCTCGCCGACTGGTGCTGGATCGTCGTCACCGACGAGGCCGGGCGCCTGCACGGGGTGGCCAGCGGCCACCGGGACCCCGCGCGCCGCGAGGAGGTCCAGACCTACGTGCGGGCGATGGTCGCCGACATGACCGAGGAGTCCGCCGCGCGGCGGGTCACGGCCACCGGTCAGGCCGTGGTGCTGCCCAGGATCGACTACGACGACGTGACGCGGGCGCTGCCCGATGCCGGCACCCGGGAGCTCTTCGCGCGGCTGGGGGCGGCCTCGGCGGTCGTGGTGCCGCTCGTGGCCCGCGGGCAGGCGCTGGGCGCCCTCGGGCTGTTCACCGGCGAGCACCGCGGCCCGCTGGGTGAGGCGGAGGTGGACACCGCCGTCGAGATCGGCCGGCGGGCGGGGCTGGCCCTGCACCAGGCCCGGCTGTACGAGCAGCAGCGCGACCTGGCCGATGCGCTGCAGCGCAGCATGCTCACCGAGCCGCCGCAGCCGGAGCACAGCGAGATCGTCGTCCGGTACGTGCCGGCCGCGGAGGGCGCCGAGATCGGCGGCGACTGGTACGACGCCTTCCAGCAGCGCGGCGGCACGACGGTGCTCGCGATCGGCGACGTCGTCGGCCACGACACCCGGGCGGCGGCGGCGATGGGCCAGGTCCGCGGGCTGCTGCGGGGGATCAGCTACTCCAGCGGCGGCTCCCCGGCGGAGGTGCTCACCGAGCTGGACCGCGCCGTGCAGGGCCTGGCGCTGAACACGATGGCGACGGCGCTGGTCGCCCAGCTCGAGCCCGAGCCCGGCGACGAGGCCGGGCGGATGCGGCTGCGCTGGGCCAACGCCGGGCACCCGCCGCCGGTGCTGCTCGCCTCCGACGGCAGCGTGGTCCTCCTCGACGGCAAGCAGGCCGACCTGCTGCTGGGCGTGGCGCCGGAGACGGAGCGGGAGGACCACGTCGCCGTCCTGGCGCCGGGCTCGACGGTGCTGCTGTACACCGACGGGCTGGTGGAGCGACGCGACCGCGACATCGACGCGGGCACCGAGGAGCTGCTGGAGGTGCTCGGCGAGTGCGGGGGGTTCCCCCTCGACGAGCTGTGCGACCGGGTCCTGCGGAAGATGATCCGGCCCGACGCCGAGGACGACGTCGCCATGCTCGCCGTCCGGCTGCGGCCCGAGGCCTGACGCCGGCCGGGACGCCCCGGTGCCGGGCCGTCCCGGCGAGCCGGCACGAGGTCCCCGCGCAGTAGCGCTCTGCCCACACGGGCGGGGCAGAGCCCTACTGTGCCGGAACGGCACGGCCCGGCCCCGAGCCCGCGAGGACCGGGGGTCCGCCTACTGGCCCGGCGGGACGTCCACGGCGGTCGCGGTGCCCGCGGGGGTGCGCGCGCCGTTCTCCGCCCGCAGCTCGGCGTCGCGGGCGGCCATCGCCTCCTGCCGGCCCGGCTCCTCGTCCAGGATCGCCGCGGCCTTCCACCCGGCCGGGATGGCGAACCCCTCCACCAGCGTGGTCATGTGCGGGCGCAGCTCCTTGAGCAGGCCGTTCACCGTGGACGTCAGCGTCTTGGCGCGTGACGGCGTGAGCTGCCCGTGCTCGAGGAACCAGCCCTTGTCCTCCTCGATGGTGGTCAGCGCGTACAGGTCGCAGACGGTGTCGAGGAGCGCCTTCGCCGCGGGGTCGGCCGTGCGGTCGACGGCGTCCACGAACGCCTCGAGCACGATCCGGTCGATGTGCGTCCGTGCCGTCTTGAGGACGTGGTCCTGGACGTCGTTGAAGACGTCGAAGGGCGCCATGCCCTCGCGCGTCGAGTTGTTCCGCAGCCGCCGGATCGCCCCCTCCAGCGTGTGCTTCTCGCGGAACTCCAGCATCTTCAGCTGCCAGCCGCGGTCGAGCATCGGCACCTCGTCGTCCCGGCCGGGGACGGCGTCGACCAGCCGCTGGATGAGCGCGCGGGCCGCCGTCCGCTCCAGCACCGTCTCGCGCACCATGTCGGCGACGAAGCCGACCCGGCCCCAGCCGTCGAGCGAGCCGAAGGCGTCGCGGTACCCGGTGAGCAGCCCCTTGGCCACCAGCTGCAGCAGGACGGTGTTGTCGCCCTCGAAGGTGGTGAAGACGTCGGTGTCGGCCTTGAGGTGCGGCAGCCGGTTCTCCTGCAGGTAGCCCGCACCGCCGCAGGCCTCGCGGCACATCTGGATGGTGCTGGTGGCGTGCCACGTCTGGGCCGCCTTCAGCCCGGCGGCGCGGGACTCCAGCTCCCGCTGGGCCGTCTCGTCGATCTCCTCGCCGTGCTCGTGCACCGCCGTCTGGATGTCGTGCATCGTGCTGACCAGCTCGCTCTGGGCGAAGGCCAATGCGTAGGTCTTCGCCAGCGCCGGGAGGAGCTTGCGCTGGTGCACGAGGTAGTCGTTGATGACGATCTCGCGCTCCTCGCCGGGGGCGGCGAACTGCCGGCGGGTGTTGCCGTACCGGACGGCGATGTCCAGCGCCAGCTTGGTGGCCGACGCCGCGGAGCCGCCGACGCTGACCCGGCCGCGCACGAGCGTGCCCAGCATGGTGAAGAAGCGCCGGGTCTCGTTCTCGATGCTCGAGGTGTAGGTGCCGTCCTCGGCGACCTGGCCGTAGCGGTCGAGCAGCATGTCGCGCGGCACGCTGACGTGGTCGAAGGCGAGCCGGCCGTTGTCGACGCCGAGCAGGCCGGCCTTCGGGCCGTCGTCGCCGATGGTGACGCCCGGCATCGGCTCGCCGTCCTCGTCGCGGATCGGCACCAGCCACGCGTGCACGCCGTGGTTCTTCCCCTGCGTGACGAGCTGGGCGAAGACGACCGCCATCCGGCCGTCCTTCGCGGCGTTGCCGATGTAGTCCTTGCGCGCGGCCTCGTGCGGGGTGTGCAGGTCGAAGGTCTGCGTCGCCGGGTCGTACGTGCAGGTGGTGCGCAGCTGCTGGACGTCGGAGCCGTGCCCGGTCTCGGTCATGGCGAAGCAGCCGGGCAGGTCGAAGCTCATGATGCCGGGCAGGTAGGCCTCGTGGTGCCGGCGCGTGCCGAGCAGCTGCACGGCGCCGCCGAACAGACCCCACTGGACGCCGGCCTTGACCATGAGCGAGAGGTCGACGAACGCCAGCATCTCGATCGAGGTGACCGACCCGCCGGCGTCGGCCTCGCCGCCGAACTCCTTGGGGAAGCCCAGCGTGACGCGGCCGGACTCGGCCAGCTTCGCCGTCATGCGGGTCACCCGGTCCCGCGCCTCGGCCATCGACTCGCCGTAGACCGGCAGCATCTCCGGGTCGTGCAGGTTCTCGCGGGCGTCGCGGCGCACGTGCGCCCAGCGGCCGTCGAGCGCCTCCTGCAGGCGGGCGGGGTCGACCGCGGGGGGCAGGGTGCTCGTCACAGGTCCTCCTCGGGGGATGCGGGGGTCACCACGCCGGAGAGCCCGGCCCAGGCGAGATCGGTGAGGTGCGCGGCGAGGTCGCGGCGCGGCATGGGCCGCCCGGCGCGCAGCCACCAGTCGGCGGCGGCGCGGACCAGCCCGACGACGGCGTGGCCCCAGGGCGCGGCGGCGACCGGGTCGCGGCCGGCCCGGCCGAGGGCAGGGGCCAGGATCGCGGCCGCCTGCTCGCCGACGAGGTCGGAGAGGCCGGTGATCGGGTCGTCGGAGTCGGCCGCCCCCGGTGGGGGGTGCACGACGAAGCGGTAGAGCTCGGGGTCGGCCTCCAGGAAGGCCAGGTAGGCCTCGATGGCGGCGCCGAGCATGTCGCGCGGCTGGTCGGAGCTGGTCATCGCGGCGCGCAGCGTCGGCACCAGCTGCTCGGCGACCCGGGTGCAGACGGCGGCGTGCAGGTCGCCGCGGTCGGCGAAGTGGCGGTAGACGACGGTCTTGCTGGTTCCGGCGACCGCGGCGATCTCGTCCATGCCCACGCCCGCGCCGTGCCGGCCGACGGCGACGACCGCCGCCTCCACCAGAGCGGCCCGGCGCTCCCGGCGGTGCTCGTCCCACCGGGAGTCGCGGCGGTCGCGGGGCGCGCCCGCGGGAGCAGCGGTCGACCCGGACCGGTGCTCGGCGCGCCCCTGGACGCTCCCGCCGGCCGCGCCCCGGCGCCCGGCCGGGGCAGCCGCCTCGGCGGACGGGCCCATCGCCTCGAGTTTCACGGCACCGACGGTACCGGGTACTGTCGGTACCGGCCACCCATCCCCCACATCGGAGGTCCCCATGGCTGAGAGCACGACGCGCCGGGCGGCGATCGTCGGCGGCAACCGGATCCCGTTCGCGCGGTCCGGCACCGCCTACGCCCAGGCGTCGAACCAGGACATGCTCACCGCGACCCTCGACGGGCTGGTAGCCCGCTTCGGGCTGCAGGGCGAGTCGGTGGGGGAGGTCGTCGCCGGCGCCGTCCTCAAGCACGCGCGGGACTTCAACCTCACCCGCGAGGCGGTGCTGGGCTCGAAGCTGGCGCCGACGACCCCGGCCTACGACGTGCAGCAGGCCTGCGGCACGGGGCTCGAGGCGGCGGTCCTCGTCGCGAACAAGATCGCGCTGGGGCAGATCGAGGCCGGCATCGCCGGCGGCGTCGACACCACCTCCGACGCCCCGCTCGCCGTGGGTGACGACCTCCGCCGCACCCTCATCTCGCTGAACAGCGCGAAGACGGTGCAGGACAGGCTCAGGGCGCTGGCGCGGATCCGCCCGGGCATGCTCGCCCCGGAGATCCCGCGCAACGCCGAGCCGCGCACCGGCCTGGCCATGGGTGACCACGCGGCGATCACCGCGGCCGAGTGGGGGATCGGCCGGGAGGAGCAGGACGAGCTCGCCGCCCGCTCGCACCAGCGCATGGCCGCCGCCTACGACCGCGGCTTCTTCGACGACCTGGTGACGCCGTTCCTCGGCCTGGCGCGCGACAACAACCTGCGCCCCGACTCCAGCGTCGAGAAGCTGGCGAAGCTCCAGCCGGTCTTCGGCACGGGCGAGGGCGCCACGATGACGGCGGGCAACTCGACGCCGCTCACCGACGGGGCGTCGGCCGTGCTGCTGGCCTCGGACGAGTGGGCGCGGGCCAAGGGCCTGCCGGTGCTGGCGCACCTGGTGGACGCGCAGACCGCCGCCGTCGACTACGTGCACGGCGGCGAGGGGTTGCTCATGGCGCCGGTCTACGCGGTGCCGGTGCTGCTGGCCCGCAACGGCCTCACCCTGCAGGACTTCGACTTCTACGAGATCCACGAGGCCTTCGCCTCCACGGTCCTCGCGACGATGAAGGCCTGGGAGGACGAGGCGTTCTGCAAGGGGAAGCTGGGCCTGGACGCGCCGCTGGGCGCGATCGACCGCGCCAGGCTCAACGTCAACGGCTCGTCCCTGGCGGCCGGGCACCCCTTCGCCGCGACCGGCGGGCGCATCGTGGCCAGCCTGGCGAAGATGCTGCACGAGGCGGGCCCGGGCAAGCGGGGGCTGATCTCCATCTGCGCCGCCGGCGGTCAGGGCGTCGTCGCCATCCTCGAGTCCTGACCCCTCCCGGCGTTCTGTCGCTGCCCGGCGTCATGTGCGCATGACGCCCACCTCGGAAGGAGCCCCTCCAGTGGCTGACTGGTACACGACCTTCGCCAACTCCGGCCTCGGCACGACGATCACCAAGCAGCTGGGCCTGCCGCGCCCGGCCGAGCTGCGGCGCCACGAGCCGGGGCAGCCGCTGCTGCCCGGCCCGGTGGTCGTCGGCTCGGCGGGTGCGGGGCGGCTCCGCGACACCGTCACCGCCGTCCTCCGGGACGCCGGGGTGACGGTGCAGTCGCCGGTCACCGCCGACGGCGCGACCGACGGCGAGAAGCCGGCCGCGGTGGTCCTGGACGCCACCGGGCTCACCGGCCCCGGCGACCTGGCCGGCGCCCACGACTTCCTGGCACCGGCGATCAAGCGGCTCCGCGCCTCCGGGCGGGTGCTGGTCCTCGCCGACCCGCCCGCGGAGGCGACCTCGCCGGCGCAGGCCGCGGCGCGCCAGGCGGTGGACGGGCTGGTCCGCTCCATCGGCAAGGAGCTGCTGGACGGGTCGACGGCGAACGCCCTGTTCGTGCCCGAGGGAGCCGAGGCCTCGCTCGCCGGGCCGCTCCGCTTCTTCCTCTCCGGCCGCTCGGCCTACGTCGACGGGCAGTTGCTCACCGTCACGGCGGCCGACGTCCCGGAGAACCCCGACGAGGTGGCGCCGCTGGCCGGCAAGGTCGCCGTCGTCACGGGGGCGGCCCGCGGCATCGGCGCGGCCATCGCGCAGGTGCTGGCCCGCGACGGCGCCCACGTGGTCGCCGTCGACGTCCCCGCCGCCGGCGACAAGCTGGCCGAGGTGGCCAACGGGATCGGCGGCACGGCGCTGCAGCTGGACATCACCGCGGCCGACGCCCCGCAGCGGCTGGTCGAGCACCTGCGCGAGCGGCACGGCGGTGTCGACGTCGTCGTGCACAACGCCGGCATCACCCGCGACAAGCTGCTGGTCAACATGGACGCCACCCGGTGGAACACCGTCATGGCGGTCAACCTGCAGGCGCAGCTGGACATCACCCAGGCGCTGCTGGACGCCGACGGGCTGCTCCGGGACGGCGCCCGGGTCGTCTGCGTCTCCTCGCAGTCGGGCATCGCCGGCAACCGCGGCCAGACCAACTACGCCGCCAGCAAGGCCGGCGTCATCGGCATGGTCCGCGCCTGGGCGCCGGGGTTCGCGGCGCGCGGGGCCACCATCAACGCCGTCGCACCCGGCTTCATCGTCACCGAGATGACCGCCACGATGCCCTTCGGCACCCGCGAGATCGGGTCGCGGATCAACTCGCTGCAGCAGGGCGGGCTGCCGGTCGACGTCGCCGAGACCATCGCCTGGCTGTCGCAGCCGGCCGCCGCCGGGGTCAACGGCCAGACGGTGCGGGTCTGCGGCCAGTCGATGCTGGGGGCCTGAGGTGGCCGGGACCTCCGCAGGGCGCACCGTCCTGGAGCAGCCGCCGAACATGGCGGCGCTGTTCGCCAAGGCCGCGCTCACCGCGCGCGGCCGGGGCGGGGAGCTGCCCGCCACCCGGCTCGCGCGCACCGGCGTGACCGTCGACCCGGCGGAGCTCGCCGGGTACGCGCGCGTCTGCCGGTTCCCGCTGGCCGACACGCTGCCCGCGACCTACCCGCACGTGCTCGCCTTCCCCCTGCAGCTCGCGCTGATGAGCGACCGCGCGTTCCCGCTCGCCCTGCCCGGGCTCGTGCACGTGCGCAACCGCATCGACGTGCTGCGGCCGATCGGCACGACCGAGGCGCTGGACCTCGAGGTCCGGGCCGAGCGGTTCGCGCGGCACCGCAGCGGGGCGACGGTCGACCTGTGCGCGTCGGTGCGCTCGGCGGGTGCCGAGGTGTGGCGGTCCCGCTCGACGTACCTGGCGCGCGGCGCGACGGCACCGGAGGGGGCGCCGGAATCCGATGTGACGGTCGCGGTCGGCGACCTCGACCGCGCGGTCGCCACGTGGCGGGTGCCCGACGACGCCGGCCGCCGCTACGCGAAGGTCTCCGGTGACGTGAACCCGATCCACCTCTCGGGCCTGACCGCCAAGGCGTTCGGCTTCAAGCGGGCGATCGCGCACGGCATGTGGGTCAAGGCGCGGGTGCTCGCGGCGCTGGAGAACCGGCTGCCCGATGCGTTCGCCGTCGATGCGGCCTTCCGCAAGCCGCTGTTCCTGCCCTCGACGGTCACGCTGTCGACGGCGCCGGCCGAGGGCGGCTGGGACGCCGCGGTCCGCAACGCGAGGAGCGGCACCGAGCACCTGGTCGCCACCATCCGCCCGCACTGAGCCGAGGAGCCCCGCGTGCCCGTGTCGTTCGACCTCACCGAGGACCAGCTCGAGCTGCAGAAGTGGGTGCACCAGTTCGCCGCCGACGTGGTGCGCCCGGCCGCGGCCGGGTACGACGAACGGGAGGCCTTCCCGTGGGAGGTGCTCCAGGAGGCGGCGAAGATCGGCCTGTACTCGCTGGACTTCTTCGCCACCCAGTGGTTCGACGAGTCCGGTCTCGGCATCCCGCTCACCATGGAGGAGCTCTTCTGGGGTGACGCCGGGATCGGGCTGGCGATCGTCGGGACCACGCTGGCCGCGGCGAGCGTGCGGGCCAACGGCACCGACGAGCAGGTCGGGCGGTGGATCCCGGCGATGTTCGGCACGGAGGCCGAGCCGAAGGTGGCCGCGTTCTGCTCCAGCGAGCCCGATGCCGGCTCCGACGTCGGGGCGATGCGCACCCGGGCGGTCTACGACGAGGCGGCCGACGAGTGGGTGCTCACCGGCACCAAGACGTGGGCCACCAACGGCGGGATCGCCGACATCCACGTGGTCACCGCCGTCGTCGACCCCGAGCTCAAGGCCCGCGGGCACGCCAGCTTCGTCGTCCCGCCCGGGACCCCGGGCCTCAGCCAGGGGCAGAAGTTCCTCAAGCACGGCATCCGCGCCTCGCACACCGCCGAGGTCGTGCTCGACGGGTGCCGCATCCCCGGCGACTGCCTGCTCGGCGGCCGCGAGCGGCTGGAGGAGCGGCTCGCCCGCGCCCGGGAGGGGCTGAAGAGCGGCCGCACCCAGCCGTCGATGGCCACCTTCGAACGCACCCGGCCGGCCGTCGGCGCGCAGGCGGTCGGGGTGGCGCGGGCCGCCTACGACTACGCGCTGGACTACGCGAAGCAGCGGGTGCAGTTCGGGCGGCCGATCGTCGAGAACCAGGCGATCGCCTTCCAGCTCGCCGACATGCGCACGCGGATCGACGCCGCCCGGCTGCTGGTGTGGCGGGCGGCGTGGATGGCCCGCAACGGCCGGCAGTTCACCGCCGCGGAGGGCTCGATGTCCAAGCTGGTCGCCGGGGAGACGGCGGTGCGGGTGACCGAGCAGGCGATGCAGATCCTGGGCGGGAACGGCTACACGCGCGACTACCCGGTCGAACGGATGGCGCGCGACGCGAAGATCTACACGATCTTCGAGGGCACCTCCGAGATCCAGCGCCTGGTCATCGCCCGCACCCTCTCGGGCGTGCACGTGCGCTGAGCCTGAATCCACCGGTCCTGAGCGGGTGATCGGTGTGGCAACGAGAAGAGGGTGCTTCTGAGCTGGACGATCACGGTTACCAGGCCAAGATCGT
>NZ_SSXB01000070.1:0-22092 GCF_021698995.1 Blastococcus sp. KM273129
GCCCCGCACCGGCCACCGCGAGCCCCACCCCGCCGACCAGCACCGAGAGCGGCAGCAGCCGCGCGGTGCCGAGGCGGTCGGCCAGCACGCCGGCGCGCCAGCGGGCCAGCGCGCCGGTCAGCCCCCACAGCAGCAGGGCGGCGGTGGCGAGCCGCCCGTCGGGGCGGTCGATGGGCAGGAAGGTCACGAACCCACCACCGGCCGTCGTCACCACGAACAGCACGAGCGACGGCGCCAGCGCGGCGCGCACCGCGGCCCGGGCGTTGCCGGCCGGGGCCGGCTCCTCGCGGCCGCCGGCCGCCCGCAGCAGCGCGGGGAGGAACACCAGGCCCAGCACCGGTGAGGCCGCCAGCCAGGACAGCACCGCGACGTGCCCGCTCAGCACGAGGGCCACGCCCGCGGGGACGGCGGCCATGTTGGGCAGCGCGATCGCCAGCCCGTACAGGCCGATCGACTCCCCGCGCCGCTCCGGGGGCGCCACCCGCGCCGCCAGCATCGCGCCGAGGACGGTGATGACCGCGAAGCCGGCGCCGCGGACGGCGGAGAGCCCCGAGATCCAGGCGAGACCGTCGTCGAGCACGTAGAAGGGGGACGGCAAGCCCAGCGCGAGCAGCCCCGCCACGAACACCGGGCCCGTGCCGTAGCGGGTGACGAACGCGGGCACCACCGACTGCACCGCGATGGTCGTGAGGAGGAAGACCGCGGTGACCACCCCGGCCGTGCTCTCCGCCGCACCCCCGGCCACCGCGTACGCCGGCAGCGAGGCCAGGGTGAGGAAGTAGCTGGCGAACCCGAGGGCCGTGACGCCCACCAGCGACTGCACCCCGCGCGACCGCCACAGGCGGGCCTGCACCTCCACCGCTCCCCCGCTCCGTCGTCCGTCCGCTGCCCGCAGCATCTCCCGGCGGGCAGGGGCGTCCGCACCCGGGTAGGCAGGAGGCGTGGGTGTGCTGACCGTGGGCCACGGGTCCGACGACCGGCACGCCCTCGGCGCCCGGCTCACCCGGGCCGGGGTGGACCTGCTGGTGGACGTGCGGCGGTTCCCCGGCAGCCGCGCCAACCCCGACGTGC
This sequence comes from Blastococcus sp. KM273129, assembly GCF_021698995.1. Classification (NCBI taxonomy): domain Bacteria; kingdom Bacillati; phylum Actinomycetota; class Actinomycetes; order Geodermatophilales; family Geodermatophilaceae; genus Blastococcus; species Blastococcus sp. KM273129. Next base: position 1,072 of record NZ_SSXB01000070.1, read on the forward strand.
GGCGGGAGGCGCTCGCCGCGTGGCTGCCCGAGGCCGGGATCGGCTACCGCTGGGAGGAGCGCCTCGGTGGCCGCCGGCGGCTGCCCGCGGGCGAGCCGGTCGCCGATGGGTGGTGGACCGTCGCCCAGTTCGCCGCGTACGCCGCGCACTCCCGGACGGCGGAGTTCACCGGAGCCCTCGACGAGGTGCTGGCCGGGGTGGCGGAGCGCACCGTGGCGGTGCTGTGCAGCGAGTACGTGTGGTGGCGCTGCCACCGGCGGCTGATCGCCGACGTCGCCGTCCTGGGGCGGGGGGTGCCCGTCGGGCACCTCATGCCCGACGGCCGGGTGACCCCGCACCGCCCGGCCGACGGCGCGACCCTCGGCGAGGACGGCCTCGTCCACTGGCCCGCCGCCCATGTCGATCAGGTCACCTGATCCTTCCGGGTCCTGGCTCATGGTCGACCGTGAGCCAGGACCCCGTGAGGTGAGCCAGGACGACGGCTGTCCACAGATCCGCGCCATCCGGGCCGGCGACCGCCCCGTCATCGCGAGACTCGACCCGTGCACCCGCTGCTGCGATCACGCGCCGACCGACGACTCGGCGTCTTCACCAGCCAGGAAGCGCTGGCTGCCGGCTACTCGGTCGACGACGTCCGGACGGCGCTGCGGACCGGCCGGTGGACGCGGCTGCGCAAGGGCGTCTACACCGAGTCCGCGCAACTGGCCGCAGCGAGCGAGGTCGACCGCCACCTGATGGCCGGCATGGCCGTCCTGCTGTGCTTGGGCGCCGGTCCGGTGCTCAGCCACGCATCCGCCGCCCGTCGCCACGACCTGCTGCTTCCGAGGTCCGCGGGCGACGGCGTCCGCGTGACCGCGGTCGACCAGTGGCGCACCGGCCGCGGCTACCGGGTCGCCCGCGCCAAGCTGCCCGGCACCGACGTCGAGCCCTGGATCGCAGGATTGGCCACCACGACGGTGTCCCGCACCCTCGTCGACTGCGCCCGGGAGTGGTCGCTGCTCGACGCGGTCATCGCCCTCGACGCCGCACTGCAGCGGCGGCGGGTGTGCCGCTCGGACCTGGAGCTCGCCGTGCACGCCGCCCGGCACCGCACGGGAGCCTCTCGCGCGGCACGCGCCGTCGGCCTCAGCGACGGTCGGGCCGAGTCGCCACTGGAGACGGAGGGGCGGCTGGCACTGCTGGCCGCGGGCCTGCCGCGCCCCGAGCTGCAGGTCGACCTGCACGACTCGCGGGGATTCGTGGGCCGCCTCGATGCCTGGTACGAGGAGTCGGCCGTGGCGCTCGAGTTCGACGGGCAGGTGAAGTACAGCGACCCCTACGGGGACCGTTCCCCCCATCAGGTGCTGTGGGAGGAGAAGCGCCGCGAGGACAGCGTCCGCCGTCTCGACGTCCGGGTGCTGCGCATCGCCAAGGCCGATCTCGGCGGCGCCTGGCCGAGGACCGTCGCCGACCTCACCCGGTTGCTCGCGATCCCGTACACGGGCCCACGCCGGTTCACCGTCGTCCGGCGTCCGGAGCCGGGGGCAGGGCTCGACGTCGCCTGAACACGGCGTCCTGGCTCAGCTCCCGTGGTCCTGGCTCACGACCGGCCGTGAGCCAGGACCACGAACGATCAGGTCACCTGATCATCGAGGGCCCCGGGAGCCGCCTCAGCCCATGTGGGGGTAGCGGTGGTCGGTCGGCGGCGCGAACGTCTCCTTGATCGACCGCGTCGAGGTCCACCGCATCAGGTTCTGCTTCGCGCCGGCCTTGTCGTTCGTGCCCGAGGCCCGCCCCCCGCCGAAGGGCTGCTGCCCCACGACGGCGCCGGTCGGCTTGTCGTTGACGTAGAAGTTGCCCGCCGCGTGCCGCAGGAACCTCTGCGCGTGCGCGATCGCGGCCCGGTCCTGCGCGATCACCGCACCGGTGAGGGCGTAGGGCGCCACCGACTCCATCTGGGTCAGCACCGCGTCGTAGTCGGCGTCGTCGTAGACGTGCACCGCGAGCACCGGGCCGAAGTACTCGGTGGTGAAGACCTCGTGCCCGGGGTCGGTGCCCTCGATGATCGTCGGCCGGACGAAGAAGCCCTCGGTGTCGTCCTTCTGCCCGCCGGCCACGATCGAGAGCGCCGGGTCGTCGTCCACCCGGTCGAGGACGCCGGAGAGCTTCGAGAACGACTTCCGGTCGATGACCGCGCCCATGAAGTTCGAGAAGTCGGTGACGTCGCCCACCGGCAGCGACTCGGTCACCGCCACCAGGTCGTCGCGCAGCCGCCCCCACACCGACCGCGGCACGTACGCGCGGGAGGCCGCCGAGCACTTCTGCCCCTGGTACTCGAACGCGCCGCGGACCAGCGCCGTCCGGAGCACGTCGACGTCGGCCGACGGGTGGGCGACGACGAAGTCCTTGCCGCCGGTCTCCCCGACGATCCGCGGGTAGCCGCGGTAGGAGGCGATGTTCTCGCCCACGGTGCGCCACAGGTGCTGGAACACCGGCGTGGACCCGGTGAAGTGGATGCCGGCGAGGTCGCGGTCGGCGAGGGCGACGTCGGAGACGGCGACCCCGTCACCCGGCAGCATGTTGATCACGCCGGGCGGCAGGCCCGCCGCCTCCAGCAGCCGCATGAGGAAGTGCGCGGCGAACTGCTGCGTGGGCGCCGGCTTCCACACCACGGTGTTGCCCATGAGCGCCGGCGCGGTCGGCAGGTTGCCGGCGATCGCGGTGAAGTTGAACGGCGTGATCGCGTAGACGAAGCCCTCGAGCGGGCGGTGGTCGGTGCGGTTCCAGGCGCCGGGCGAGGACTCCGGCTGCTCGGCCAGGACCTGCCGCGCGAAGTGCACGTTCCAGCGCCAGAAGTCGATCAGCTCGCAGGCGCTGTCGATCTCGGCCTGCTGCGCCGTCTTGCTCTGGCCGAGCATCGTGGCGGCGTTGAGCGTCTGCCGCCACGGCCCGGCCAGCAGGTCGGCGGCCTTGAGGAACACCGCGGCGCGGTCGTCGAAGGAGAGCTCCTGCCACGCCGGGGCGGCCTCCTTCGCGCAGCGGACGGCGTCCTGCGCGTCGGCGTGCGTGCTGTGCGCGGAGGTACCCAGGACGGCGGCGTGCCGGTGCGGCTGGACGACGTCGAACCGCTCGCCGGCGGACATCCGCTGCCGGTCGCCGATCGTGGCGGTGAGCTCCACCGGCGCGGCGGCCAGCTCGACGAGCCGCCGCTGCAGCTCGTCGCGCTCGGGGGTGCCCGGCGCGTAGGTGAGCACCGGCTCGTTGCGCGGGGACGGGACACGGGTGACGGCGTCCATGAGAAGACCTCTCGGGTTCACGATCGGGTGGCCAGGGAGCGGAGGAAGAAGGCGACGTTGGCCGGGCGCTCGGCCAGCCGGCGCATGAAGTAGCCGTACCAGTCGGCGCCGTAGGGCACGTAGGCGCGCACGCGGGTGCCGGCGGCGGCCAGCCGGTGCTGCTCGTCGGGGCGGATGCCGAAGAGCATCTGCACCTCCCAGGAGTCGGCGGCCCGGGAGTGCTGGGCCGCGAGCTCGTGCGCGAGGGAGATCAGGCGCGGGTCGTGCGAGCCGACCATCGGGTACCCGGGCCCGCTCATGAGGGTCTCCAGGCAGCGGCGGTAGGCGGCGTCGACGTCCCGCTTGCGCTGGTGGGCGACCTGCTCGGGCTCGTCGTAGGCGCCCTTCACCAGCCGCACCCGCGAGCCGCTCACGGCGAGCGCCTTGGCGTCGTCCACGGTGCGGTGGAGCATCGCCTGCAGGACGGCGCCGGTCGCCGGGTGCTCCTTGCGCAGCTCCGCGACGGCGGCGAGCGTGGAGTCGACCGTGCGGTGGTCCTCCATGTCGAGGGTGACCGTCGTCCCCGCCGCGGAGGCCGCCTCCACGACCGGGCGGACGAGTTCGAGCGCGAGGTCGTGCCCGCCGTCGGGCAGTGCCTGGCCGAACGCCGACAGCTTCACCGACACCTCGGCGGCCGGCCCGAGCCGCAGCGGGGCCAGCGCCTCGAGCGCGGTGAGGTAGGCGTCGCGCGTGCGGCGGGCCTGGGCCCGGTCGGTCACGTCCTCGCCGAGGTGGTCGAGGGTGACCGCGATGCCGTCGGCGGCGAGCGCGCGCACCGCGGCGATGGCGTCGTCCAGCGACTCCCCGGCCACGAAGCGGTCGACCACCCGGCGGGTGGCCGGCGTGCGGGTGACGGCGCGGCGCAGGGCCGGCCGGCGGGAGGCGGCCAGCAAGGCCTTTTGCAGCACCACGGGTCCTCCTCGGGGCCGGCACCACGTGCCCCTCGAACGCTAGGCACCCGCCACCCCTCCGGGCCAGGGACAGATGTCGGGATTCCGCCCGTCTGCTCTCATACAGCTGTACGAGATCCGGGGTGGGGAGGGACGGCGGTGCGCGACGAGCTGCAGGAGCTGGTCGACGAGGTGTCGCGGGTGCTCGGCGCACCGGCGACGCTGGAGGACGCCGGCTTCACGCTGCTGGCCTTCTGCGCGCACGACGACAGCGGGGCCGATCCGATGGACACCGTCCGCACCCGGTCGATCCTCACCCGCAGCTCGACGCCCGAGACCCGGCGCTGGTTCGAGGACTTCGGGATCGCCGCGGCGACCCGGCCGATGCGGACCCCGGCCGATCCCGCGGCCGGGGTGCTCACCCGGCTGGTGCTGCCCGTCCGCCACGAGGACCGCACCCACGGCTACCTGTGGCTGCTCGACGACGGGCGCACCGACCCCGACGACGACGCCGACCCGGCGCTGCGCCGCGCGCTGGACCTGGCCGCCGACGCCGGCCGCGCGCTGGCCGGACGGCCGGCCGACGACCTGGGGCAGGTGCTCGCCGACGCGCTCATCGGCCGCCCCGCGGCCCGCGCCCAGGCTGCCCTGCGGCTCCGCGACCGGCTGCCCGCCGACGGCGCGCAGGTGCTCGTCGCGCTCCGCCCCACCGACGGCCCCCCGGCGCCGGCCCGGCCGCTGCCCGCGGCCGGGGCGGTGGCCACCGTCGTCGACGACGGGGTCGCCGTGCTCGTCCCGCTACCGGCGCCCGCGGACCTGCGCCCGGCCGGAGCGCTCGCCGCCGCCTCCCTGGCCACCCTGCCCGCCGGCAGCACCGCGGGCGTCTCGTCGGCCCGGCGCGGCACCGACGACCTGGCCGGCCAGTGGGGCGAGGCCCGGGCCGCGGCACGGGTCGCCGCGGCGGTCGACCGGTTCTTCCCCGTCGCCCGCTGGGGCGAGCTCGGCGGGTGGCGGGCGGCCACGGCGCTGCCCGGCCCCGACCCGGTGCTGGCGCCGCTGCTCGCCGACCCGGTGCTCACGACGACGGCCGAGACCTTCCTCGACTGCGCCGGCAGCGCCGCGCGGACGGCGGCGGCGCTGCACGTCCACCCGGCAGACCCTGTACTACCGGCTGGGCCGCATCGCCGCGCTGACCGGCCTGGACCTCGCCGACGGCGACGCCCGCCTGCTGCTGCACGCCGGCCTGCGCGCCGCCCGGCTCTCCGGAGGATCCGGCTGCCACCGCCCGTGATCACCTGGTGTCACATATTCTCCTTGCCGATGGCTGCGGGAGACATGGCTGCGCAGGCGGAACCCCGCAGCGACGACGACGTGCTGCGCGCGCTGCGCACCGGGACGGCCGAGGAGCACCGGCAGCTCGAGGAGACCCTCGACCTGCTCGACCCGGAGCTCGACCGGGCCCGGCTGGTGCAGGTGCTGGGGCTGATGCACGGCTTCTGGACGGCGGCCGAGCGCGGGCTGGACGAGTGGGCCGCGCGCCACCCCGCCGACGCCGCGACCGCGGGCTGGGCGCGCCGCCGCCGGGCCGGGCTGTTCGCCGCGGACCTCGCGGCGCTGGGCGCCCCCGTCCCCGGCGCGGCACCGGGGCTCCCGGCGGTGCCCGGCACCGACGAGGCGCTGGGCCGGCTCTACGTGCTCGAGGGCTCCACCCTCGGTGGCACGTTCATCGACCGCCACCTCGCCGCGCTGCCCCTGCTGGCCGGCGTCCGCCTGCACGCGTTCTCGCCCTACGGTGCCGAGACCGGCGCGATGTGGGCCGCCTACCGTCGGGTCGCCCGCGCGCACGTGGCCGCGGGCGGGAACGCCGACCGGGTGGTCGCCGCGGCCCGGGACGCGTTCCGCGAGCTCTCCGAGTGGTGCCGGCCCGCCGCGCGGGCGCAGGCGGTCGGGGCGTGACCGGGGTCCAGCACGAGATCGAGTTCCTGGCGCCGGGCGAGCAGGTCGACCTCACCAACTGCGAGCGCGAGCCGATCCACGTCCCGGGCAGCATCCAGCCGCGGGGCGTGCTGATCGCCGTCCGTGACCCCGACTGGGTCGTCCAGCAGGTGTCGGAGAACCTCGCCGACCTCACCGGCGTGGACTGGCGGCAGGCGCTGGGCCGCCCGCTGGCCGAGGTCATCGGGGCCGCGCCGGCCCGCGCGGTGATCAGCTCGGCGAGCGCCTTCGGCGACCTCCGCGAGCGCAACCCGGTCGAGATCATCCTCGACGTCGCCGGCGAGCCGGTGCCCGTCGACGCCCTCCTGCACCGCACCGTGATCGACCCCGGGCCGGTGCACGGGGTGGACGGCGAGCCCGTCGCCGCCCCCGAGGAGTCGGTGCCGGTCAGCACCCTCGTCGTCGAGCTGGAGCCGGCGCGCGGGCCGCGGCCGTTCTCCTTCCCGAACACCTACCAGGCGGTGCGCAGCACGGTCGCCGCCCTGGACCGGGCCGGCAGCCTCCAGGAGCTCTACGACATCACCGCGGCGGCCGTGCGCACCCTCACCGGCTTCGACCGGGTGATGGTCTACCGCTACGACGCCGACTACAACGGCGAGGTGGTGGCCGAGGCGAAGGCCGCGCACCTGAACTCCTTCCTCGGCCTGCACTACCCGGCCTCGGACATCCCCGCGCAGGCGCGGGCGCTGTACGAGAAGAACTGGATCCGGCTGATCTCCGACGTCGGCTACGCGCCGGTGCCGATCCAGCCGGTGCACCACCCGGCCAGCGGCCGGCCGCTGGACCTCACCTACTCCGCCCTGCGCAGCGTCTCGCCCATCCACGTGGAGTACCTGCACAACATGGGCGTGCGGTCCTCGATGTCGATCTCCCTGCTGCGCGGCGACAAGCTGTGGGGGCTCATCGCGTGCCACCACTACGACGGCCCGCACGCCCCGCCGTACGCCACCCGGGCCGCGGCGGAGTTCCTCGGCTCCACCCTGTCGGTCCGGTTGATCGACCGGGCGCAGGAGGAGGAGTTCGCCCGGGCGCTGAGCGCGCGGTCCACGCTGGCCTGGCTGACCGCCGCCGCGCTGGACGAGGAGCGGCCGATCACCGAGACGCTGCTGGGCTCTCCCAGCCTGCTGGACCTCCTGGCCGCCGACGGCGTCTCCATGTGCCTCCAGGGCACCCGCGGATCCGCCGGCGCCGCGCTCCCGCCGGAACTGGCGGACGCGATCGCCGCCTGGGCCGCGAGCCGCGGCGAGGACGTCGTCGCGACCGACGCGCTGGCCGCGGCTGCGCCCGGCCTCGGCGCGGTCGACCCCGCGTGCGGCGTCCTGGTGCTGCCCCTGCCCGAGGGCCAGTACGTGCTCTGGTCCCGCGGCGAGGCCGTGCGGCACATCGACTGGGGCGGGGACCCGCACAACAAGGCGATCGCCGAGCGCGAGGGCGATGCCGTCCGGCTCAGCCCGCGCAAGTCCTTCGAGCGCTGGCGGGAGACCGTCCGCGGCCGGTCCGAGTCGTGGTCGGCGCAGGAGACCGCCGAGGCCGCCGAGCTGCGCGTCCACCTGCTGGAGGCGCTCTACGCGCGGTCCCGCAGCATCGTCCGCGCCGCCGAGACCCTGCAGCGCAGCCTGCTGACCGACCCGCCGGAGCCCGACCACCTCGAGGTGGCGGTGCGCTACGTGCCGGCGGCGCGGGAGGCCCAGGTGGGCGGCGACTGGTACGACGTCTTCGAGCAGCCCGACGGCTCGACGGTGCTGGTCATCGGGGACGTCGTCGGCCACGACACCCAGGCCGCGGCGACGATGTCCCAGCTGCGCGGTCTGCTGCGCGGCATCGCCTGGGACAGCGTGGCCGGCCCGGCCGAGGTGCTCTCCCGGATCGACGCCGCGATCGAGGGGCTGGGGCTCGGCGCCATGGCGACGGTGCTGGTCGGCCGGCTCGACCGCCCGGCGGGGCCGGCCGGCGACGGCACCCGGCTGCGCTGGGCCTCCGCCGGGCACCTGCCGCCGCTGCTCGTCGCGCCCGACGGCTCCCAGCGGCTGCTGGTGCCCGACCGCCCCGGCCTGCTGCTCGGCGTGGACCCGTCGCTGCCCCGCACCGAGCACGAGGCGGTGGTCGTCGACGGCTCGACGCTGCTGCTCTACACCGACGGGCTGGTGGAGCGCCGCGACCAGGTCTTCGACGACGGCGTCGACCTGCTCGGCCGGGCGCTCGCCGAACTGCGCCACCTCCCGGTCGCCCGCATGTCCGACGCCCTCATCGGCCGGCTGCTGCCCGAGGGCGGTGAGGACGACGTCGCCCTCGTCGCCGTCCGGCTCCGGGCAGCGGGCGGCTGAGCCCGTCGCTCAGCCGGCGCCGGGCGCGGTGAACCGGGGGGTGAGCCCGTCGTCGGGCGGGCCGCCCCGGTCCGGCAGCGGCCGCTCGTCCTCGGCCGCGCGGACCACCGCGATCGTCTCCAGCGGGTCCGGTGGCCCCGTGCGCGCGCCACGCTCGAGCGCGGCGAGCAGCCGCTCCTCGTCGGGCGCGAGGTCACCGGGACCGAGCCGCCCGCCGGGGCTGCCCGCATCGGAGCCCGACGCCATGGCGGTGTCGGGCGTCGGGTCGTCCGGGGCGTTCATGCGGCAGTTCCTCATGGTCGGTCAGCGGGGGAAGTTCGGCTCGAGCCGGGGGACGACCTGCATCTCGGGGACGAACGCCGACGGGTGCAGGAGCAGCAGCGTGCGGATCGCCTCGGCGACCGCCGACGGCGGCATCATCAGGTGCCCGGGGATGCCCCACTGCTCCATCATCGGGGTGTCCATGGCGGCGGGGATGACGCTCTGCACCCGGCACGGGAACGGCCGCTCGCTGCCGTCCTCCAGGCGCACCGCCTTCTCCCGGAGCTCGCGCTGGATGCAGCGGGTCGCGTTGAGGAAGCCGGCCTTGGAGCCGTTGTAGGCGATCGCCCCGCTGCCCGAGGTGATCGCCGACAGCGAGACCACGTGCACGACGTCGGCGGTGCGCCCCTCGGGCAGGTGCTGCACCCGCTTCACGAACTCGCTGGTGAGGAAGACCGGCCCCTCGCAGTTGACCGCCTGCACCCGCTGGTAGTCGGCGAGGTCGATGTCGGTGATGTAGCCGGGCCGGTCGATGCCGGCGACGTTGACCAGCACGTCGAACGCGTCGCCGTGCCGCTCGAACAGGTCCGCGACGACGGCGCGCCGGCTCTCGTCCTGGGTGACGTCCAGGGCGGCGACCTCGGCGGAGCCGCCGGCCCCGGTCACCCGGGAGAGCGTCTCCTGGCTGCCGTCCGCGTCGATGTCGGCGATCACGACGTGCGCCCCGCCCTCGGCGAGGGCGAGCGCGGTGGCCCGGCCGAGTCCGCTGGCCCCGCCGGTCACGAGCGCGACCCGGCCCTTCAGCGACGCCTCCACAGCTGCTCCTCCGTCGTCCGCGCGTACCCGTCGCGGACAGCCTCGCCGAAAGCCGCCGGGCCCGCAGGTCGGGGCGTCAGCGCCGCGTGGCCCAGACGTCGGCGAGGGTCACCGTGGTCAGCCCCCGCTCGGCGACCAGCTCGAGCAGCTGCCCGTAGACGGTGGTGACCGTGGGGTGGTTGGCGTGGCCGACGACGATCGTCCGTGCGCTGAACCAGCGCCGGGCGGCGGCCACGAGCTCCTCGGCGGTGAGCACCCGGTAGTCCTCGAGGGTGCCGTTCCACATGGCGATCGTCGGGTGCCCGAGGTCGGCGGCGATCCGGTCGGTGCGCTCGTCGTGGGCACCGAAGGGCGGCCGGAAGAAAGGGGTCTCCACGCCGAAGGTCGAGCGCAGGAAATCTCGGTTGCGGCGGATCTCCTCGGCCACCTCGGCGTCCCCCAGCGTGGTGAGGTCGGGGTGGGACCAGGTGTGGTTGCCGAGGGCCACCTGCCCGGAGTCGACCAGCGGGCGCAGCAGCGCGGCGTTGTCCTCCCAGGCGCGGTACCGGCCGTTCGGGAAGAAGGTCATGCGGGTGCCGCTGTCGGCGGCGAAGCGCGCGAACGCCGCGACCACCTCGCTGCTGGTGCCGTCGTCGATGGTGAGCGCCAGCAGGTCCCCTTCGCCTGGCAGCGCGTCGACCACCCCGGCGGGCGGCTCCTGCGGCTCCACCCCGGGGACGCCGCGGTGCACCTGCCGCCACCGTGCGACGGGGTCGCCGACCGGCCCGGGCGACGCCGCGGGGCCGCCGAGCGCGGCCGGGGGCGCGTCCGGCGCGGCTGCACCGCGTGCCAGCGCCGTGCCCGCCACCCCGGCGGCGAGGGCGAGCAGGAACCCTCGACGGTCCATGCGCCGCACGCTAGCGACGGTGGTGCGCCGCGCCGCGGAGGCGGGTGGACGGCGCGTCGCGGCGCCGGGCCACGGGGGTCAGAGGCGGTGCAGGCCCGCCTCCTCGATCAGCCGCGCCTGCTCCCGGCACCACGGGGACCACGCGTCGCCCTCGGTCTCCTGGCGGCGGCGGAACGCGGCCCAGTCCAGCAGCTCCCAGTCACCCACCTCGGTGGGCTCGGGCGCGGGCGAACCGGTGAAGCGCCCGACGTAGACCGGGCACACCTCGTTCTCGACGACCCCCCGGAACTCCGCCCGGTAGCGGTAGCCCGGCAGCGCGGGGCGGAGGTCGGAGACGCCGAGCCCGAGCTCGAAGCCGGCGCGGCGGGCGATCGCGGCCCCGTCGTCCTCACCGGGGCCGGGGTGGCCGCAGACGGTGTTGGTCCACATGCCGGGGAAGGTCGCCTTGCCCTCGGCACGGCGGGTGACCAGCAGCCGGCCGTCGGCGGCGAAGAGGTAGGCCGAGAACGCGCGGTGCAGCGGCGTCTCGCCGTGGTGCACCTGCGGCTTGGGCATCGTGCCGATCTCTCGGCCGTCGTCGTCGAGCAGCACGATGAGCTCGACAGGGGTGGCGGTCACCGGCCCATCGTCCCCGATCGGCCGCGGCGCCGCCCGCCCCCGTGCGGACCGCCCTCGCGCGGGGCACAGTTCCGGGGTGGACAGCTTCCGGCGCGACGGCCTGACCTTCGACGTCCGGGACGCCGGGCCGGCCGACGGCGAGCCCGTCGTCCTCCTGCACGGCTTCCCCCAGGACTCCACCGCCTGGGACCGGGTCGCCCCCGCCCTGCACCAGCACGGTCTGCGCACGCTGGCACCGGACCAGCGGGGCTACTCCCCCATGGCCCGCCCGCGCGGCCGCGCGCACTACCGCCTGCGGGAGACGGCGGACGACGTCGTCGCCCTGCTGGACGCGGCCGGGCTGGGCTCGGCCCACGTGGTCGGGCACGACTGGGGCGGCATCGTCGGCTGGGCGCTGGGCGCGTGGCACCCGGAGCGGGTCCGCACGCTGACGGCGCTCTCCGTGCCGCACCCGGGGGCGATGACGCGGGCGATGGTCACCGGCGACCAGGCGCTGCGCTCCTCCTACGTGGGGCTGTTCCAGCTCCCGGTGCTGCCCGAGCGGCTGCTGCTCGCCGGCGACGGGGCCGCGCTGCGCCGGGTGCTGCGCCACGGCGGGCTGCCCGACGACGCCGTCGACCGCTACGTCCGGCGGATGCGCGAGCCGGCGGCGCTGACCGCCGCCATCAACTGGTACCGCGCCCTGCCGTGGAGCGGTCGCGACCCGGTCGGGAAGGCGCGCGTGCCCACCCTGCACGTCTGGAGCACCGGCGACGCCTTCCTCGGCCGGGCCGCGACCGAGGACACGGCCCGCTTCGTCGACGCGCCCTACCGGCTCGAGGTCCTCGACGACGTGACGCACTGGATCCCCGAGCTCGCCGCGGAGCGGACCGCCGAGCTGGTCACCGCCCACGTCCGCGGCTGAGCCCGGGCATTGCGAGACTGCACGCCATGAGCGAGACGACGTCGCCGCTGACCCGCGCCGAGCGGCTCGACCGGCTGCCCGTCAACCGGGAGCACCACCGGCTGGTGGTCGGCTCGGGCATCGGGTGGGCGCTGGACGCGATGGACGTCGGGCTCATCTCGTTCGTGATGACCGCGCTGGTCGCCCAGTGGGGGCTGTCGAACGCCGAGGTGTCGTGGATCGGGTCGATCGGCTTCGTCGGGATGGCGCTGGGCGCCACGCTGGGCGGGCTGCTCGCCGACCGGGTCGGCCGCCGCCAGGTGTTCGCGCTGACCCTCCTGGTGTTCGGGCTGGCGACCGGGGCGGCGGCGCTGTCCTGGTCGGTCGGCGCGCTGCTGGTCTTCCGCTTCCTCATCGGCCTGGGGCTGGGGGCCGAGCTGCCGGTCGCCTCGACGCTGGTCAGCGAGTTCGCCCCCGCCCGGGTGCGCGGCCGGGTGGTCGTGCTGCTGGAGGCGTTCTGGGCGGTGGGCTGGACGCTGGCCGCCCTGATCGGCTACTTCGTGGTGCCCGCCGGCGACGACGGGTGGCGCTGGGCGCTGGCCCTGGGGGCGGCGCCGGCGCTGTACGCGGTGGTGGTGCGCCGGGGGCTGCCCGAGTCGGTGCGCTTCCTCGAGCTGCGCGGCCGCACCGACCAGGCGGAGGCGACCGTGCGCCGCTTCGAGCGGGCCGGCGGCGTCGCGCCCGTGCCGTCCCCCGCGCCGGTGCCGGCGACCGCCCCGCCGGGCGCCCGGGCGCTGTGGACCGGCGGCGCCGCACGGCGGACGGCCGCCCTGTGGACCGTCTGGTTCAGCATCAACTTCGCCTACTACGGCGCCTTCATCTGGCTGCCGACGCTGCTGTTCAACGACGGCTTCTCGCTGGTCAAGTCGTTCCAGTACACGCTGATCATCACGCTGGCCCAGCTGCCCGGGTACGCGGTGGCGGCCTACCTGATCGAGAAGTGGGGACGGCGGCCCACCCTGGCCACCTTCCTGCTGGGCTCCGCCCTGGGTGCCGGGCTCTTCGCCGCCGCCGACGCCGACACCGCGGTGCTCGTCACCGGCATGGTGCTGTCGTTCTTCAACCTGGGGGCCTGGGGCGCGCTGTACGCGGTGACGCCGGAGATCTACCCGACCGCGCTGCGGGCCACGGGCGCCGGTGCCGCCGCCGGCTTCGGCCGGCTCGCCTCCATCGCCGCCCCGCTGTGCGTGCCGCTGCTGGTCGACGCCGGGGGCACCGGCCTGGTCTTCGCCACGTTCGCCGCCTTCTTCCTGCTGGCCGCGCTCGCCGCCTGGGCGCTGCCCGAGCTGCGGGGCCGCTCGCTCGACGCGGAGGCCCCGCGCGGGGTGACGTCACCGGCGCTGCCGGGCTGACCGGCACCCTCGCCGCCCGGCCGACCCGCGGCCGTACCGGTTGGCCGCAGGCCGGGCGGGTAGCGGCAGGGCATGCCTGAGCTCTCCCCCGGACAGCTGCGCGGCCGCACGATCGCCGTCACCGGTGCCAGCGGCAACGTCGGCACCGCCCTCCTGCGCCGGCTGACCGCGCCGTCGGCCGGTGTCGCCGAGGTCCGCGGGCTGGCCCGCCGGCGCCCGCCCTCGACCGCGCCCTACGACGGGGTGCGCTGGCACCTGGCCGACCTCGGCGAGGCCGCGAGCGAGCGGGAGGTCGCCGAGTTCGTCGAGGGCGCCGACGCCGTCGTCCACCTCGCCTGGGCGCTGCAGCCGGGCCGGCAGCCCGACCGGCTGCGCCTGGTGAACGTGGAGGGCACCCGGCGGGTGGCCCGCGCCGCGGCCGCCGCCGGCGTCGACCAGTTCGTGCACATGAGCTCCATCGGCGCCTACGCCGGCGGCGCGCGCGGCGTCCGGGTGACCGAGGACTGGCCGACCACCGGCATCCCCAGCGCGCAGTACAGCCGTGACAAGTCGCAGGCCGAGAGCGTGGTGCGCGACGTGTTCGGCCGGCACCGCGGCACGACGCTCACCGTCGTCCGCCCCACCCTGGTGCTGCAGCCGCAGGCCGCCAGCGAGATCGGCCGCTACTTCCTGGGCCCGCTGCTGTTCGGGGCCGCACGCGCGCTGCCCGGCGCGGTGGCCCGGCTGCTGCCGCTGCCCCTTCCGGCGCTGGCCATCGCCTTCGTGCACGCCGACGACGTCGCCGACGCCCTCGAGCGAATGCTCGACCGCCGCGCCCCCGGCCCGTTCAACCTGGCTGCGGAGCCGCTGCTGGACGCCGACGCGCTGGCGAAGGCCCTGGGCTCCGTGCGGGTGCCCACCCCGGAGATCGCGCTGCGCGCCGGCCTGCACGCCGCCTTCACCGCGCACCTGGTGCCGACCGAGCCGGGGTGGCTGGACATCGGCACGCAGGTGCCCGCGCTGGACACCGCACGGGCCCGCAAGCTGCTCGACTGGGCCCCGTTCCACGCCGGCGACGACGTGCTCCGGCAGTTCGTCGCTGCCCTGGGCAGCGGTGCCGGCGGGCCCGGGGCGCTGCTGCGCCCGGCGGGTGGCGCCTCGCTGGACCCCACCGGCGACCCGGCCAACGCCCCCGGTCCGCGGGCCAACTGACCCCCGGCGGCGTGCGGGCGACCCCGGTGCCGACCAGCCCTCAGCTGCGGCTGGTCCAGGCGCCGACGTCGCGGCCGGTCCGCGCGAAGACCTCCGACGCCCGCTCGGCCCGCAGCGCGACCAGCAGCGCCTCGCCCTCGGCGAGCGTGGTGCCCGGGTCGTCCTCGGCGACCAGCCGGGCGGTGGCGGTGGCGCGCCGCCCCTCGACCGAGACCAGCTGACCGGTCACCAGGAGCGGGACGCCGAGGTGCACCGGCCGCCGGTAGGTGACCGTCAGCGTGGCGGTCAGGCCGCCGTGCCCGGCCCCGCGCGCCGAGCGGGCCAGCACGTGGTCCAGCAGCGTGGCCACAACCCCGCCGTGCACCAGCCCCGGCGGACCCTCGAGCTTCTTCCCGACGGTCACCCGGCCGACGCACCGGCCCTCGTCCGGGAAGTCGTCGACGACCATCGGCGGGGCGACCGGGCTGCCCGGCCCGTACACGGGGCTGTACCAGCGCTGGCCACTGTCCGGGTCGTCCACCGACGCGATCTCGTGCACCTCGCGCAGGTCCGTCGAGAGCAGCGCGGTCAGCTCCCTGGCCGCGCTGGTCGCCTCGGCCAGCCGGTCCAGCGGCACCTCGGTGCGGACGGCGGCGTCGACCAGGTCGCGCAGCGCCTCCCCGAGCTCGCCGACGGCCGCGCGACGGACCTCCCGGTCCTCAGCCACGCGGCATGCCGGCCTCGCGCAGCAGGGCGCCGCCGACGATGATGCGCTGCACCTCGCTGGTCCCCTCGTAGAGGCGGAACAGCCGTGCGTCGCGGTAGAAGCGCTCGACGGGCGTCGTCCGCAGGTAGCCCATGCCGCCGTGCACCTGCACGGCCTTGTCGACGGCGCGCCCCACCATCTCGGTGCAGAACAGCTTCGCCGACGACGGGCCGACGGAGGTGTCCTCGCCGGAGTCGTAGCGGGCCGCGACGTCGCGCACCATGCTGCGGCCGGCGAGCAGCTCGGCGTGCATGTCGGCGAGCATCGCCTGCACCAGCTGGAAGCGGCCGATCGGCGCCCCGCCCTGCTTGGCGGTGGCGGCGTAGGCGACCGACTCGTCGAGCACCCGCTGCGCCATGCCGACGCACAGCGCGGCGATGTGCAGCCGGCCGCGGGAGAGCACGGTGAGCGCCTTGGCGTAGCCGCGGCCCTCCTCGCCGATGAGGGCGTCGGCGGGCACCCGCACGTCGTCGAGGAACACCTCGGAGGTCCAGGCGCCGGCCTGGCCCATCTTCTTGTCCCTGGGGCCGACGGTGACCCCCGGCGTCGTCGTCTCGACCACGAAGCTGGAGATGCCGCGGCCGCCCTTCTCCGCGGGGTCGGTGCGGGCGAACACGACGAACAGGTCGGCGATCGGCGCGTTGGTGATGTAGCGCTTGCTGCCGTTGATGACCCACTCGTCGCCGTCGCGGCGGGCGCTGGTGCGCAGCGCGGAGGGGTCGGAGCCGGCCTCGGCCTCGGTGAGCGCGAAGGAGCCGATCAGCTCGCCCGCGGAGAGGCGCGGCAGGTACCTCCTCTTCTGCTCGTCGCTGCCGAACTTGGCGATGACCTGGCCGGAGATCCCGTTGTTGGTGCCGAACAGCGAGCGGAAGGCCGGCGTCGTGTAGCCGAACTCCATGGCCAGCTCGACGTCCTCGGTCATCGTGACGCCCAGCCCGCCGTAGTCCTCGGGCAGCGCGTAGCCGAAGAGGCCCATCTCGGCGGCCTGCGCGCGCAGGTCGTCGGGGATGCGGTCCTCCTCCTCGATCTGCTCCTCGCGGGGCAGCACCGATTCGCGGATGAGCTGGCGAACGGCGTCCTTGACCTGGCGGAAGTCCTCGGCATCCACGGGCCCATGGTGACGTGTGCCGCGTCCGGCCCCCGCGCCGGGGTCCGCCCATGCCGAGGAGGCGTAGGAAGCTCTACCCGCGTCCGGGGGCTGCAGGACGCAGGACGCAGGACGCAGGTAGAGCTTCCTGTGCCTCGAAGGGGCGGGCTCAGGCGAGGGCGTCCAGGCGGGCCATGTCCTCGTCCGAGAGCGTCAGGCGCGCCGCACCCAGGTTCTCGGTCAGGTGGTCCACCGACTTGGTGCCGGGGATCGGCAGCATCACCGGCGACTTCCGGAGGAGCCAGGCCAGCGCCACCTGCGAGGGCGTGGCGTCCAGCTCGCGCGCGATGTCGGCGACCGGGCTGTCGGGCGCGGCCAGGTTGCCGGTGGCGATCGGGAACCACGGGATGAACGCGATGCCGTGCTCGGTGGCGTAGTCCAGGACGTCCTGGCTCTGCCGGGTGGTGAGGTTGTACAGGTTCTGCACGCTGACGATCTCGGTGATCTCGCGGGCGGCCTGCAGCTGCTCGACCGAGACCTCCGAGACGCCGATGTGGCGCACCTTGCCCTGCTCCTTGAGCTCGACGAAGGCGCCCAGCTGGTCGGCCAGCGGCACCTCGGAGTCGATCCGGTGCAGCTGGATGAGGTCGATCCGCTCGACCTTCAGGTGCCGCAGCGAGAGCTCCACCTGCTGCTTCAGGTACGCCGGGCGCCCGACCGGGGTCCAGACGTCCGGGCCCTGCCGGGTGAGGCCGGCCTTGGTCGCGATGACCAGGTCCTCCGGGTAGGGGTGCAGCGCCTCGGCGATGATCTGCTCGCTGATCTCGGGGCCGTAGGAGTCGGCGGTGTCGATGAAGTCGACACCCTGCTCGACGGCGGCCTGCACGACCCGGACGGCGGCCGCGCGGTCGGCCGGCTCGCCCCACACCCCGGGGCCCGGCAGCTGCATGGCGCCGTAGCCCAGGCGGTGCACGGGGAGGTCGCCGCCGATGGAGAAGGTGTCGCTCAGTTCAGCAGTCGTCATGCACCTGGCCAGCACGACGGTGGGCGCGCGTGTTCCCGCGCCGGCGTGTTCGATGGGCTGCGTGAGCGAAGGCGCGGGCGAGGTGGTCGTGCTGCGGCACGGGCAGACGGAGTGGAGCCGCACCGGCCAGCACACCGGAGGCACCGACCTGCCGCTGCTGCCGGAGGGCGAGGAGCAGGCCCGCGCCCTGCGCCAGGCGCTGGGACGGCGTCGGTTCGCCGAGGTGCGGGTGAGCCCCCTGCAGCGGGCGCGGCGCACCGCCGAGCTGGCCGGGCTCGCCCCGACCGCCGTCGACGGGGACCTGGTCGAGCTCGACTACGGGGGCTACGAGGGCCGCACGACCGCCGAGATCAGCGCGGAGCTGGGCCGGGAGTGGTCGATCTGGCGAGACGGCACCGTCGACGCCGACGTCCCCGGCGAGTCGCTGGCCGACGTCGGCGCGCGTGTCGACCGCGTGCTGGCCCGGGTACGGGAGCGGCTGCCGGGCGGCGACGTCGCCCTCGTCGCCCACGGGCACGTGCTGCGGGTGCTGACGGCCCGGTGGCTCGGTCTGGCCCCCGAGGCCGGCGCCCTGTTCGCGCTGCCCGCCGGGCGGTACGGCGTCCTGGGGCACGAGCACGGCCGCCCCGTGCTCACCGGCTGGGCGCTCGGCTGAGCCGGGCTCAGCGCGAGCGGGCCACCGGTTGCCAGCGGCCCTCGAGCTCCTCGGCGGGGGGCTCGGGGCGCACCGGCCGGCCGAACAACCAGCCCTGGCCCAGGTCGGCCCCCAGCGCGGCCACCTCCTCGGCCAGCTGCTCGGTCTCGATCCCCTCCGCCACGACCACCGCGCCCAGCCGGTGGGCGAGGTCGGTGACCGCCTTCAGCACCGTGCGGGCGCCGTCGTCCGGCAGCACCTGCACGAGCCCCTTGTCGAGCTTGACCACGTCGGGCCGGACGGCGGCGAGCAGGGACAGGCTGGACCAGCCGGCGCCGACGTCGTCGAGCGCGACCCGCCAGCCCAGCGAGCGGTAGTGCTCGAGCACCGACACCAGGTGCCCGCGGTCGGCGATCGCGTGCGACTCCACGACCTCGAAGACGAGCTGGTGGGGGTCGATCCCGGCGTCGTGGGCCACCCGCTCGGTGCTGGCGAGGCAGACCTGCGGCCGGTAGATCGAGGTGGGGTCGAAGTTCACGAACAGGTCGTCGGCGCCGAGCCACGGCACCGCGCCGGTGATGGCGGCCTCCCGGCCGATGCGGTCCAGCCGGTGCAGCCAGCCCGCCGACTCGGCGACGAAGAACAGGTCCCCACCGCCGACCTCCCGGCCGTCGACGAGCCCGCGCAGCAGCGCCTCGTGGGCGACGACCGACCGGTCGCCCAGGGCGACGATCGGCTGGTAGACCGACCAGAACTCCGCCTCGGCCAGGACACCGACCTCCACGGTCACCCCGCGCCGGGCGAGCTCGACGGCGAGCGTGGGAGCCGTGAGCAGCCGGGCGGTGAGCGCGGCGCCGTCGTCCGGCGGGTCGGTGACCACCCGCACGGCCTCGGTCTCGGCGCCGGTCAGCTCACGGGCGAGCTTCTGGAAGAGCCGCTCCAGGCCGCGACCGCCCCGCTCGTCGAGGACGTCGACCACCTGCGGCGCGGAGTCCACGACGAGGCCGAGCGCCTTGGCGGTGCGGGCGACGTGCGGCAGCACGTGCCCGATGGTGGTGGCCAGCAGCGCGCGGCTCGCCCGGCCGGGCACCTCCCAGTTCTGGCGGCACCCGCAGACCCCGCCGCAGATGGTTCCCACGCCGGACAGGGTGGCCCACCGGCCGGGGTGCACGGGCCAGGCGCGCGGCGGTACCACAACGCTCTTCCGGGGTACTCACGGCAGAGTTCCAGCACTTTCACAACTTGAATGTCTAAGGTTTGCCCCATGGCCTCTCTCCCCACCGCAGAAGCCGCCCGTCCGAGCCGTGGCGGCCGCCCGCGCGACCCCAGTCGGGACGGGGTGATCCGCGCCGCCATCCTCCGGTTGCTCGCCGACGTGGGGTACGGCGCACTGACCATGGACGCGGTCGCCGCGGAGGCCGGCGTCGGCAAGGCGACGATCTACCGGCGCTGGCGCACCAAGCAGGACCTGGTGGTCGACACCATCTCCGACCTCAACCGGGACGAGGCGCCCAACCCCGACACCGGCTCCCTCGAGGGCGACCTCCGCGAGATCATGCGCACCCTCGTCGGCGTGGTGAACGGCCCGACCGGTGCAGCGACGCTCTCGCTGCTCTCCACCGTGCCCCGCCACCCGGCGCTCGCCGAGGCGTTCGAGAAGGGCCCGCTCGCGGTCTGGCGCCAGTCCTTCGAGCAGGTGTGGGAGAACGCCGAGGCGCGCGGCGAGGTGGGCCCCGGCTTCCGCACCTCGGTCGCCGCGGAGACCATCAGCGCGCTGTTCGTCCAGCGCTGGCTGCTCACCCACCGCCCGGTCGACGAGGCCTACGCCGACGAGGTGCTGGACACCGTCGTCATGCCGCTGGTGCGCGCCCAGGCCTGACGCCGCTCACCAGCCGAGGGAGCCGGGCCCGCCCTTGACGGGCCCGGCGATCTCGTCGGTGATCCAGCCGCCGTAGAAGCCTCCCGGCTGCGGGCGGGCCTGCTCGCCGTCGACGAGCGCGCGGTCGACCTTGCCCGGGTAGAAGGCGATCGCCGAGCGCAGGTGCCCGTAACCGGGGGCCGGGTCCTCGTAGGACCACCCGATCTCGGGGATGCGCCGGCCGTCGACGACGGCGTCCCAGTAGGTCGCCGCGCCCTTCCACTCGCACACCGAGCGGCCCGGCGCCCGCTCCAGCAGGTCGACGGCGACGTCCTCACGCGGCACGTAGTACACCGGCGGGTGGCTGGTCTCGCAGACCCGCACCGCCCGCCGGGTGTCGGCCAGCACCCGGCCGGCCACCTCGACGACGACGTGGCGGTCGCTCACCCGCGCCGACGGCGGGCGCGGGTAGTCCCAGACCGACTCCTGGCCGGGCCCGACCGGATCGCGGCGCACCGGATCAGCGCGTGCGGCGGCCCTTGTCGACCACGACCATGCGGCGGCCCAGCACCTCGACCTCGTCCTTGCGCCGGTGCCGCACCTTCTGGACGACGACGAGCGTGACCAGCAGGCCGACGGCGCCGATCGTGGCCTGGCCCGCCGGGGTCCGCAGGAACCGCTGCACGGCGTCCCGGCCCTGCGCCTTCAGGCGGGTCGGGCTGCTGCGGTAGGCGATCTGGTCCAGGGTGGCGGCCAGCGACTCGCGGGCCGCATCGATCTCGAGCTGGATCTGTCGTGGGTCGCGGGGCACGGGCGACAGCCTGCCAGACGTGCCGCTGGTCAGCGCGCCGACGGCCCTCCCCGGCCACCCGCGCGGGTGCTCCTAGACTCCGGGACCACGCGGGAGTGGTGTAACGGCAGCCACGCCAGACTTAGGATCTGGTGCCTTCGGGCGTGGGGGTTCGACTCCCCCCTCCCGCACGCGTGCGATGTCGCGGGACACCGTTCACAGGTGTCCCGCGACATCGTTCACGTTGGGGCTTGGCGTTGGTAGTCCCGGGTCGGGTCGAGCTGCAGATCGGT
>NZ_SSXB01000008.1:0-82934 GCF_021698995.1 Blastococcus sp. KM273129
GAGCGCGCCCCGCCCCCGGCCGCGCGCGACGAGGAGCGGGGTCAGCAGCGCGGCGACGCAGTAGGCCGCGTAGCCGCCGGCCGCCAGCGCACCCGCGGTGCCGGCGGAGAAGCCGAACGCGGCGCGGAACTGCGGCAGGTAGAGGCCGAAGCCGTACCGGGCGAGCCCGTAGGTGACGGCGATGACGGCGAGGCCCGCGCCGACCAGCGCCAGCGGCCGCACCTCCGGTGGCCCGTCATGGGCGCGTAACGATCGTTTCGGCATAACGGTCGTTACCGTAGTGCCGTGCCCCGGACGCCCGCGACCCCGACGGCGCGGCAGCGGCTGCTCTCGGCCGCGTCCGAGCTGTTCTACGAATCGGGCATCGCCGCGACGGGTGTGGACGCCGTCCTGGCGCGGGCCGGCGTCTCGCCGGCCACGATGTACGCCCACTTCGCCGGCAAGGACGCGCTGGTGGCCGCCTACCTGGAGGAGCGGCACCACCGGTGGCGCGGTGTCTGGGACGAGGTCCTGGCCGAGTCCGGTGACCACCGCGACCGGCTCCTGTCGGTCTTCGACGCGCTGACGCGCTACCGCCGGCGGACCGGCGACCGTCGCGGCTGCGGGTTCCAGGCCGCCGCGACCGAGCTGCCGGTCGGCCACCCCGGCCAGACCTGGCTCGCCGCCGACACCGCCCTCCTCTCCGGACGACTGCTCGAGCTCGCGCGCGCCGCCGGCGCGGACCGACCCGGCGAGCTCGCCGCGGACCTGCTGCTCCTCTACGACGGCGCGCTCGCCGGGCTCGCCCGGCGGGCGGCCGCTCCGGCCGGGTTCGACCAGGACCCTCTCGGCCGCGCCCGGGTGACCGCGCAGCTGCTCCTGGCCACCCGGCTCCCCGACGCGGGCAGCGCCCCCCGCCGTCCGCCCGCCTGACGCGGAGCGGGGCGGCCCCGGAACCCGGGACCACCCCTCTCGTGCGAGCGTGCGCGGTCTGTCAGCGGGTCGAGCAGGTGAGGTGCGCGAAGCCCTCCTCGGGCGCCTCGAACGGGTCGAACGCCACGTCGCCGAAGCGGGGGTCGTGCTCGACGACGTAGGACCGGGTGCTGCCTCCGGCCGCCCGGAAGATCGCCGCGAAGTCGATGTCCCCGCGGCCGACGATCTCGATCCGCCGCTCCACGTCCTCGTTCAGGTCCTTCACGTGCAGCAGCCGGATCCGGTTGCCGTACTCCTCGATCACGTCGATCGGGTCGGTGCCGGCGTAGGTCACCCAGTACAGGTCGAGCTGCGACACCACGTGCCGCCGCTCGGTGTGCTGCATGAGGACGTCGAAGGCGGTGCGGTCGCCGAAGGTGGTCTCGAACTCCCAGTCGTGGTTGTGGACCATCAGCCACTGGCCCGCCTTGCGCGCCTGCTCCCCGACGGTGTCCAGGTACTCGGCGTAGGCGGTCCACTCGGCCTCGCTCTCGTACTGCGGCGTGCCACCGGAGCCGAAGTACGTGACGCCCAGGACGCGGTTGTCCGCGAGGATCTGCTCGATGTCCGCCGGCTCCTCGGGGGTGCCGACGTCGACGTGCCGCGCCGGGGCCTGGAGCCGGTACTTCCGGAGCAGCTCGGCGTACCGCTCGGCCGTCATCCCGCTGAGGGTGAAGGGCTCGACGTTCCGGTACCCCATCTCGCTGAGGCTGCGGAGCACCTCCTCGTGCCGCGCCTGGGTGGCCGCGTCGGTGCCGAAGCCGATGTGCTCGGCGAAGGTCCACAGCTGGACGGAGACCAGGCGGGCCGGCACCGGGCGACCGACGCACGAGGACTCCCCGCGCTCCTCGGTGGCGGGCGGGGCCGCGCTCGCCGGGCCGACGAGGCCGACGAGCAGCAGGGAGGACAGTGCGGCGAACAGCGCCGCCCGCAGGGCGTGGCGCAGGTTTCTCGACAAAAGGGAGATCCTCTCGGGTGGGTGGCGAACGCGTGCCGCCGGCCGCCGACCACCCCACCCGCTGATCGCCGCCGGGGCCCGGTGGGCACCCGGCCGCCACGGGTGAGTCCGGGCCTGCGCCGAGGGCTGTGTGCTGCGCCACAAAAGCTAGCAACACTTCTGCACCACCGAAAGCGGAAGTCCGTTCACCGGCGAGCAGATGCCTGCGCGCGGAGCCGCCGGGTCGCGACCGCCCGGCTCACCAGCGCGGACGCCCGCAGACGAGCAGGTCGGCCCGGACCAGCACCGGCTCCGGCCACCAGCGATCCCCCATGGTGCGCAGCGGGCCGTCCCGCTCCCCCCGGGGTGCCCGGCGGACGCGCCGCCCCGTCGTCGGGCCGGCTGTCCGTGCGGGCCCGGGACGAGGACCGACCGCGGCACCGCGGCGCCGTTCGCGTTCGCCATCATGGCCCCATGAGCACTCCGCCGACGCGCTCCGGCGCGTTCGCGGCCCTGGTCGGCGGGGTCGCCACCGCGGCCTGGTACGCCACGCCCGACCTCATCCCTTCCCGCACCGCGCGGGGCTGGGCGAAGGCCGCGATCATGGTCGCCTCCCTCACCGCCTCCGCCCCCGACCTGCGGGCCGCACGGGTGGCCTTCCGCGACCTCCGCGAGGAGGTGCACCCCGCGGAGGCCTGGCGCGCACTGCCGCCGACGAGCAAGGCCGCCCTCGCCGGGGTCGGGAGCACCGCACTGGCCGCCTCGGTTGCGGGCGTGGTCGCCGGCGAGCGGTGGGCGTTCCGCCGGGGACAGGCGCGGGCCGCCGCCGGCAAGCGGTGGCCGCACGCCGGCCCGGCGCTGGTGTACGGCGCGCTGGCGAGCGCGCTCTGGCTGATCCCTCCTCCGGGGGCTCCGGGCACCACGGGCGGGGACCACCCCACCGGCTGAGGCGCCCCACCGGCGGGTCGCCACCGGTCAGCCGGCGAGGCGAGTCAGCCCCGCCTGCGGCGCTCGCGCTCCTCGGGCCAGCGGACGACGGCGTCGGCCAGCACCTCGTGCAGGAACGCGAGGAACTCCCGGGTCTCGACGAGCCGTCGCCCACCCGGGCGGCCTGCGCCGAGCTGCTCGATGCCGGCCGCCACGACGTCCTGGAACCGCTGCAGGGCCTGCACCTCTGCGGTGACGAACCGGGTCCAGAGGTGTGCGTCGTCCAGGACGTACAGATCGCTACGGGTGCCGGGCTCGCGCTCGCGCACGAGGAAGCCGATCTGCACCAGCTGGCGGACCGCCCCGCTGATCGCCGCCGGGCTCACCTGCAGCCCCTCGGCCAGCTCGGCGGCCGTGTAGCGGTCGGCGTCGTCGGCCAGGGCGTAGGCGAACACCCGTGCCGGCATGGGCTGCATGCCCGACTCGCGCAGCACCAGGGCGAACCGCTCCACGAAACGCAGGAGCGTCGCCCGCCCGGCGTCGATGTTCTCCGCGACCGTCACGTCGCCCACGATACCCGACGTGTTCCGTCATCAATGAACTTCACACTTTCGTGAATCGTCTGTAGCGTGCCGACCATGACGGCGATCTCCGTCTCGGGGCTGGTCAAGACCTTCGGGGCGACCCGGGCGCTGGACGGCCTGGACCTCGAGGTGGCCACCGGCGAGGTGCACGGTTTCCTCGGCCCGAACGGCTCGGGCAAGTCCACGACCATCCGGGTGCTGCTCGGCCTGCTGCGCCCGGACGCGGGCCGCGTCCGGCTGCTGGAGGGCGATCCGTGGCGGGACGCCGTCGCGCTGCACCGGCGCCTGGGCTACGTGCCCGGCGACGTCACCCTCTGGCCGAACATCTCCGGCGGCGAGTCGATCGACCTCCTCGGCCACCTCCGGGGCGGGCTGGACGCGCGCCGCCGCGCCGAGCTGCTCGACCGGTTCGACCTCGACCCGCGGAAGAAGGCGCGCACGTACTCCAAGGGCAACCGGCAGAAGGTCGCCCTGGTCGCCGCCCTGGCCTCGGACGCCGAGCTCCTGGTGCTGGACGAGCCGACCTCGGGCCTCGACCCGCTGATGGAGGCCGTCTTCCAGGAGTGCATCCGCGAGGTGCGCGCCGAGGGCCGGACCGTGCTGCTGTCCAGCCACATCCTGGCCGAGGCCGAAGCGCTCTGCGACCGGGTGAGCATCATCCGCCACGGCCGGACGGTGCAGAGCGGCAGCCTCGACGAGCTGCGGCACCTGACCCGCACCGCCATCACCGCCGAGACGGCGCGCCCGGCGACCGGCCTGGAGTCGCTGGCCGGCGTCCACGACCTGCGCCACGAGGACGGCCGGGTGCGCTTCGACGTCGACACCGACGCCCTGGACGGGGCACTGCGCCACCTCACCGGCTTCGGCGTCGTCAGCCTCACCAGCGCGCCGCCGACGTTGGAGGAGCTGTTCCTGCGCCACTACGGCGACGAGCTCGCCGAGAACGGCGCCGCTGCCCGGGAGCCGGTGCGGTCGTGAGCACGCAGCTGTCCGAGGCCCCCGCCCGTCCCGCCGCACCGGTGCGGCCGGGCCGCTCCGCCACCACCACCGGGACGGCGGCGCTGTTCCGCTTCGCGCTGCGCCGCGACCGCATCCGGCTGCCGGTCTGGATCGCCGCCGGGACGGCGATGGTGGCGCTGCAGTCGGTGTCGAGCCAGTCCTTCTACGACACCCCCGGGTCGCTGGCGGCCTACCGCGCCTCCGTCGGCAGCAACGCGGCCACGATCGCCCTGGCCGGACCGCCGGTCGGGCTGGACACCGTGGCCGGCGCGGTGGCGTTCGAGATCTCGGCGACGGTCATGCTGATCGCGGCGCTGATGGCGATGTTCACCGTCACCCGGCACACCCGCGCCGACGAGGAGGCCGGGCGCACCGAGCTGCTCCGCTCCGCGCGGGTCGGCCGGCACGCGCCGATGCTCGCCGCCGTCCTGCTCGCCGGGCTGGCGTGCGCCGCGCTGGCGGTGGCGGTCGGCATCGGGGCCACCGCTACCGGCCTGCCGGCGACGGGCTCGTTCGTGCTCGGCGCCTCCTTCGGGGCGTGCGGCCTGGTGTTCACCGGCATCACCGCCGTGGCGGCGCAGGTGACCGGCCACACCCGGTCGGTGTACGGCCTGGTGGGCGGGTTGTTCGCGGTCTTCTTCGTGCTGCGCGCCGTCGGTGACATCGAGGGCAACTGGGTCGTCTGGACCTCGCCGATCGGCTGGGCGCAGGCCAGCCACCCGTTCTCCGACGACGCCGTCCTCCCCCTCCTGCTGTGCCTGGTGGCCGCCGTCGTCCTGGTCCTCGGCGGGTTCGCGCTGCTCGACCGCCGCGACCTGGGCGCCGGGCTCACCCAGCCGCGCCCGGGGCGCGCCACCGCGACGCCCTGGCTGCGCTCCCCGCTGGCCCTCGCCGTGCGGCTGCAGCGCGGCGCCTTCCTCGCCTGGGCGCTGGGCCTGGCGCTGCTCGGCGTGGTCTACGGCGCGCTGGCCGACTCCGTGGAGACGCTCATCGCCGGCAACGAGGAGGCGCTGGCGGTGTTCGGCGATCCGGACGTCGACGACCTGGTCGACGCCTACCTCAGCACGACGTTCAGCATCACCGCGCTGCTCGCGGCGGCCTACGCCGTCTCCTCGGTGCTCCGCGCCCGCACCGAGGAGTCCGAGCAGCGCGCCGAGCCCGTGCTGGCGACGGCGACGAGCCGGTCGGCCTGGCTGGGCAGCCACGTCGCCGTCGCGCTGGTGGGGTCGGCCCTCGCCATGACGGCCTCGGGCGTCACCACCGGCGTGGTCCGCGTGCTGCAGACCGGTGAGGCGGCTGCCTTCGGTCGGATGGTGGGGGCCGCGGTCGCCTACGTGCCCGCCGTGTGGGTGGTCGCCGGCCTCGCGGTGGCGCTGTTCGGGCTGCTCCCCCGCCTGGCGGCCGCGCTCGCCTGGACGGCCGTGGGGCTGTTCCTCGTGATCACGATGTTCGCCGAGTCGTTCGACTGGCCGGGCTGGGTCAGCGACCTCTCCCCCGTCAGCTGGGTGCCGCTCATGCCGCTGGAGCCGTTCACCGCCGGTCCGGTGCTGGTGCTCACCGCCATCGCCGGCGCCCTGCTCGCCGCGGGTTCCGCCGGCTTCCGCCGCCGGGACCTGGCGACCGGATGACCGTCCGGCACCCCAGAACTAGGGGTCGGCCGACCCCACGGACGCGTCTGCCCGCCGCCCGTCCCGCTGGCGACGCTGCTCCCGCAGCGGGCCGCGGGGTCCGGATCACGCGTGGAGGCGATGAGGGTGCAGGACTCCCAGGGAGCAGGCGGCGGGTGCCCGTTCAGCGGTGCCGGGCGGGAGCACGGGGTGGCCCGCCGCGGCTTCCTCGCCGGTGCGCTGGCGGTCGCCGTCGCACCCGTCGTCGGCGGGATCGGGGGTGCGCGCGCCGAGGTGGTCAGCACCGAACCGGTCACCGACCCGACCGCCCCCGCGCCGGTGACCGAAGGCCCCGCGGAGACGGCCGCCCACGCCGTGGGCGACCCGCGGGGCGCCGAGGTCGCCGCGCGGATCGACCGGAAGCTCGAGGCGCGCTTCGGCCTGATGTTCAAGGACCTGCCGCCCTTCGCCCCGACCGACGGCCTGCTGCTGTGGCTCGCGGCGAGCATGAACGACGGCAAGGCGCCCCTGTCCGACGTCAAGGACAGCGACGTCGCCTTCGACAACCCGGGCATCCCGGCCGGCTACATCTACTTCGGTCAGTTCGTCGACCACGACATGACGCTGGACAAGACGCCGCTGACCCACCGGCTGCAGGACCCGATGGCCATGAAGAACTACGACACCCCGTGGTTCGACCTCGGCAGCGTCTACGGCAAGGGCATCAAGGGCAGTCCCCAGCTCTACGACCCCGAGCGCCACGGCTACCTGCGGGTGTGGGAGCACGACGACCTGGTCGACCTGCCGCGCGACGACGTCGGGGCCGCCTACCTGGGCGACCCGCGCAACGACGAGAACCTCATCGTCGCCCAGCTGCACACCGTCTTCATCCGGCTGCACAACAGCTTCATGGACCAGGGCATGACCTACGCCCAGGCCCAGCGGCAGACCCGGTGGCACTACCAGTGGCTCATCGTCAACGACTACCTGCCGCGCATCGTCGGCAAGCCGGTCGTGAGCAGCCTGATCAAGCGCGACGGCACGATCAAGTTCACCGGCACCCTCTACCAGCCCGAGCACCCCGAGAACCCCTACATGCCGATCGAGTACTCGGGCGCCGCCTACCGTTTCGGGCACAGCATGATCCGCGCCGAGTACGAGATGCAGGACGGGCACACCGTGCCGATCTTCGGCGCCGACGGCTTCGAGGACCTGCGCGGGAACCGGCCGATCCCGGCCAACCTGTGGTGCGACTGGAACTACTTCTTCGACATCCCCGGGCTCGAGCCGCCGGACGACCGCAACATGGCCCGGCTCATCGACACCCAGATGTCCCTGCCGCTGTTCACCCTGCCCTCCACCGTCGTCGCGCCCACCAGCAAGGCGATCGTCGCCCTCGCCGAGCGCAACCTGCTGCGCGGCAAGCGGCTGGGCCTCCCCTGCGGCCAGGACGTCGCCACCGCGATGGGCGTCACGCCGCTCACGAACGCCGAGCTGGGCCTCAAGCAGCCGGGCTGGGGCGGCAAGGCCCCGCTCTGGTACTACGTGCTCAAGGAGGCCGAGCTGCTCGCCGGCGGACGTCGGCTCGGCCCGGTGGGCGGGCGGATCGTCGCCGAGACGATCCTCGGCATCATGGCCCTGGACCCCGAGTCCTACTTCAACCGCAAGCCCTCGTTCCAGTGGCAGGAGAAGAAGACCGTCGGCGACCTGATCCTCCTCGCCGGCGCCCTCGACCCGCGCTCGCGGATCGTGCAGCCCGAGGACGAGGTGGAGGAGACCGGCGCCCTCCCGCTGGAGCCCGACGAGGAGATCAACCCGGAGGCGACCTCCCCGGTCGACTCGGAGAACCTCCTCACCCCGTGAACCCGGCCGGCCCCGGGTCGGGCGCGGGCCGGGTACGCGGAGGACGCCTCAGCGGCGGCGCAGCGCCTGCGCCGCCGCCACCGCACCGCCGGCGAGCACCAGGCCGGCGACGACACCGACCAGCACGTTGCGCCGCAGCGATCCGTCCGCCCGCTCGTCCGGCAGCTCGGCCGCGCTGCTGACGTAGGCGAGCGCCTGCGGGTTCTCCATCACCCGCAGGTCGACGTCGAGGCTCGCGATCTGGGTGTTGAGCCGGCGCAGCTCCGTCTCCACGGGGTCGAGCTCCGAGCTCAACGTCCGCTGGATCGCCAGCCGCTGGTTGAGCAGCCGGGAGAGCTCGACGGGGTCGGTCTCCACGGCCACGGCCTCGTCCAGCGCGGCCACCGGCTGGAGGATCTCCTGCTGCCTCGCCTGCAGTGCGTCGCGGTCGCCGATCAGCAGGTCGCGCAGGGCCGCGGTCTCGGCGACGTCGCTCGCGTGACGCACCGCCACGTAGGTCTCCGCCCAGGTCTGCGCGGCGTCCTGAGCGGCTTCGGCAGAGCCGGCCTCGGCGACGAAGACCAGCGCACTGGAGTCGGCGGTGCCGCGCACCTCGACCTCGGCCTCGTCGCCCGCGGCCTCGGCCGCGAGCCGCTGGAACTCGTCGCTCCCGACGTAGACCAGCTCGGCGGCCGGTGAGCGGATCAGCGCACCGGCCGACGTGCCGCCGGTGCGCGGGAAGAGCTGGCGGCTGTCCTCGGTGCGGATCAGGACCTCCGCGTCGGCCCGGTACACCGGGCCGAGCACGAACAGGGAGCCGACCGCCACCGCCAGCACGAGGAGGAAGGTGGTGAGCGCGAGCCACCAGTAGCGCCGCAGCGCGGCGAGGTACTCGGCCAGCCCGGAGCGCTCGGCCTCCGGCCGGTGGGTGCCGCCGGCGCGGTCCACGTTCGGGTGCGACGTTCCGTCAGGGGCGGTCTCCAGCACGGCGGTGAAGGTACCGGCAACTCACGGGATCCTGTGGTCTCGGTCGCATCACGATCGCCAGGCGCCGAGGGACCGGCCGAGCGCCGCGGCGAGGTCCTCGTTCGGTCCCGCGAAGCGTTCGTGCAGCGCGGCAGCGGTCGCGGGCGCCATGGGCGGGAAGGCCGCCGGCCCCTCGTTCAGCCGGTTGACCAGGTGGCGGACGCGGTACAGCGTCCGGCTCGGCACCCGGGCGAGGAGCCGGCGTGCAGGGCTCCCGGGCCGTTGCGCGGCCAGGAAGGCCCGGGCGAACGACGCCGACCGGGGGGACCGCCCCTCGTTGTGCCCTGCCGTCGCGTCCGGGACGTGCGGCGGGAGGCCGGCCAGGTCGAACAGCTCCGCGCAGATGCCCACGGCGTCCGCGCGCAGGTCGTCGGAGAGGTAGATGCGCAGCCGCTCCGGCGGCACCGTCTCCAGGAGCGCCCGCACGTGCGGCGCGTAGATGCCGTTCCCGACGTACTGCATGTCCCGGGCCCGCGGCGGTGCGCTCACCGCCCGGCCCGGCTCCCGCGCCAGGCCCTCCTCGAAGGTGGCCGCGTCCTCCCAGCCGCGCAGCCGGGCGTAGTGGAAGTGCGAGTACGCGCGCGGCACGGGCGCGCGGAGGACGGCGACCACGACTGCGGGCGTGGTGTCGGCGATGCGGCGCACCGCGGCCGGGTCGTACATGGCCATCGTGTGCTTGGCGAGCAGCGGCGCGTCCCCCACCGACGGCGGGAAGTACTTCTCGACCGCGTGCGCCCACCCCCGGGCGACCTCCTCGCCCCGGCCGAAGAACGGCATCTCCCGGTGCACGTGGCTGCGCACGTCGGGGTGCTGGGCCAGGTAGTGGAACAGCGCCGTGGAGCCGCTCTTCGGCGCACCGACGATCATCAGCCTCGGGCCCGGACGCACCCGCGGGATGCTAGGGGAACCGGCCGGTGCGGCGGAACGTCCAGGGCTCCCGCAACCCGCTCCGCTGCGTTAGCCTCGCCGACCAGCCGTCGCGGGACGGCGCAGGTCGGAGGTGCGGTGCGTCTCTCCCACGACGTGGTGGCGCGGTCGTGATCGCGCCGCTGCTCGCCGTGGCCGCGTCCGCGGTCGTGTGGGCGCTGGTCTACCGCGCCCTCGTGCGCCACCCGCTCGACGCGATGGCGCTGGTCCTCTACTACCTGGCGCTGCAGCTGCTGTGGCGCCCGCTGCTGCTGGCCGCGGAGCTGGACACCCCCTTCCCCACCCTGCTGTTCCAGGACCGGGACACCGAGCTCCTCCTGCTGCGCGGCCAGGCGGTGGTCGTGCTGTTCCTGGTCGCCCTGTGGGCCGGCGCCCGGCTGACCACCCCGCTGGTCCGGCCGGTGTCGGTGCTCTTCCCGCAGCTGCGCGGTCCCCTGCCGCCGCGGGTGCTGGTCGTCCTCGCCGTCGTCCTGACCGCTGCCGCCGCGGCCGCCACCGTCGCGCTGTGGCTCCGGTACGGCGGCCCGTCCGGGCTGCTGCAGGCCTCGAAGGTGGACCGGTCCCTGGCCGACAGCCGCGCGCTGCGGACCCTTCCTCTGCTGGCCGCGCTGCTGGGCGTGGCGGCCTGGTTCTCGGTCCGCGGGGCCGGCCTGCAGCGCCTGCTGCTCCTCGCGCTCATCGCCCTCAACGGCTACCTGAGCTGGACGTGGGGCGCCCGCGACGTGCCGGTGCTCTCGGCCATCGCGCTGCTCGCCGGCGCGCTGATCTTCGGCCGGACCGGACGCCGCGCCGCCCGCCGCCCCGACGGGCAGTGGTTGCGCGACCCGCGCTGGCGCCTGCGCTTCCTGCTGGTGCCGGTGCTGGCCCTGGCGCTGGCCTTCACGCTCCGCGCCGCCCGCGACACGGTGCTCTGGGGCGACCTGGCCCCCACGATCGAGGGGCAGGGCACCGTCCGCCAGGTCGCGGTCGCCACGAACAACACGTTCTACGACGCCCTGCTCCTCTACCTCGACGACTGGCCGGACCGGTTCGACTTCACCGGCGGCGCCGACTTCGTCGAGGGCTCGGTCGCCGCGGTGCCCTCGGTGCTGGCCGGCCCGCAGGAACCCTTCGTCTCCCCCGCCGTGCAGCTGGCGCAGACCTACATCGACCGCAACAACGGCTTCCCGGCGACCCCGGTCGGCGACTGGTACGTGAACCTGGGCTACCCGGGCATCGTGCTCGGCGGTCTGCTCAGCGGCCTGGTCGCCCGGGCGGGTCAGTTCGCGTTCCGCCGGTTCCTGCGCGATCCGCTGGTCTGGGGCTTCAGCCTCGTGTTCATGGTCCGGATCTTCCCCGGCGGCGTCTGGGCGACCTCGGCACCGAAGTGGGTGGCCATCGGCCTGCCGATCCTCGCGTTCACCGTGCTGGTCAACCTCTTCCTCCGGCGGTCCCGCGCCGACGACGAGGGAACGGCCCCGTCGGCAAGGGAGGGCGTCGCCGACGGGCGGGCGGTGGCCTCCCGGTGACCACCCCGCTCACCGGCGACCGGGGACGTGCGGGCGCACGCGGGTCCCTCCGCCGCGACACGGTCCTGGTCGTCGTCGGCCAGGTCGCCGCCGTCGTCAGCGGCCTGCTCGTCGCCCTGGTCGGGGCGCGTGTCCTGCCCACCGCCGAGTTCGGCGCCCTGTCGTGGGCCCTGAGCTGGCTGACGTTCCTCGCGGTCCTGGCCCAGTTCGGCCTCCCCCAGGTGGCCACCATCGCCGTGGCCCGGCAGGCCCGGCGCACCCACGCATCCCTGCTGCGGCGGCTCGTGCTCGCGCAGGCCGTCGGCGTCCTGGCCACGGCCGCGCTCTGGCAGTGGGCGGTGGGCCCGGCGGCGGTCGCGGCCGGCACCCCGGCGACGGCGTACCGGCCGCTGGTGCTCCTCGTGGCGCTGTGGCTGCCGGCCGCGGCCCTCTGCCCGGTGCTGGTCAACGTGCTCCGGGCGCGGAACCGCTTCGGCCTGGCCCTGGTGTTCGGCGAGCACGTCCGCCGGGTGGTGCTCGTGGTGGTCCTCCTGGCCGGCGCCGCCGGTGCCGCCGCGACCCTGTCGGCGCGGGCCGCGGTGGCGTGGACGGTGGCGGTCGAGACCGCGGTCGTCCTGCTCGCGCTGCTCCTCCTGGCCCGCGAGGTCGCGCCGGCCGGTCGGCACGCGGCCGGGCGCGCAGCGGACGACGGACCGGACGAAGGCACATCGGGGGACGGGCGGGACGGCGGCGGGTCACCCTGGCGGCTGCTGGGCACCGGTCGCGCCTTCGCCGTCGCCTCCCTCGCCTCGGTGACCCTGCCGCAGGCCGGGGTCTGGCTGCTCGCGGTGGTCGCCCCGGTCGAGGAGGTCGCGGTCTTCGCCGTGGCGGTGCGGATCGCCGTCCTGGTCGCCGTCCCGACGGCCGTCGGCGTGCGCACCCTCGCGCCGCGGGTGGCGGCGGCGTCGGCGGCCGACCGGCTGGGGGCGCTGGCGGAGCCGGTCCGCCGGTTCGCGGTGTGGTCGACGGCGGCGACCGCCACGGCGGTGGTCCTGCTGGGCGCGACCGGCCCGGTGGTGCTCCCGGCCCTGTTCGGGCCGGAGTACGCGGCGGCCGTGGTCCCGGCCCTGGTGATGAGCGCCGGCGTGCTGGTCAACGCCTGGACCGGCCCGTGCTCGGTCGTGCTCTCCCACGCCGGGCACCAGCGGGCCGTCGCGCTCAGCGCCCTGGCGGCGGCGCTGGCGTTCGCCGGGCTCGCCACCTGGTGGGGCGGGGCCTGGGGCGCCACCGGGGTCGCGGCGGCTGCGGCGGTGGCGATGAGCGCCCGCAACCTGCACCTCGCCCGCGCGGCGCACCGGGTCCTGGGGGTCCGCACGACCGCCCGCCCGCGCGGGGGCGGGTCGTGACCGGCCCGCAGTTCCTCGTGATCGGCGCCGCGCGCTCGGGGACGACGGCGCTGTACCAGTACCTGGCCGAGCACCCCGGCCTGTTCCTCACCGAGCCGAAGGAACCGCACCACTTCGCGCTCGCCGGGACGACGCCGGCGTTCACCGGCCCGGGCGACCGGCAGACGATCAACCGGCTCGCCGTCCCCGACCGGGGGGCCTACCTGCGGCTGTACCGGGACGCCCGCCCCGACCAGCTCCGCGGGGAGGCGTCGGTGTCGACGATGTACTACCCCGGAGCAGCGGCGCGCGTCCGGGAGATGGCTCCCGACGCCCGGCTCGTCGCCCTGCTGCGCGACCCGGTCGACCGGGCGTTGTCCGCCTACGGGTTCATGCGCACCCGGGGCTGGGAGCCGTGCGCCAGCTTCGAAGATGCGCTGGCCGACGAGCCGCGCCGGATCGCCGAGGGGTGGCACCACATCTGGCACTACGCCGCGATGAGCCGCTACGGCGAGCAGCTGCGCCGGGTGCTGGAGGTCTTCCCGCGCGAGCAGCTGCTGGTCCTGCGCCACGAGGACATGACGGCCGACCCCGATGCCGTGCTCGCCCGGGTCTACGCCCACCTCGGGGTGCCGCCGGTCCCCCGCACCACCACCCCGGACCCGCACCGCTCCGGCGAGCCGCGCAGCCGGTTCATCGGCCGGGTGGTCAGCACCCACCACCCGCTGAAGAAGGTCGTCTCCCCGCTCCTGCCGACGTCGCTGCGCCGCGGGCTGCGCCGGCGGATCGTCGCCCGCAACATCGTGCGGATCGGCTACCGGCCGGAGACCCGGCGCGCGCTGGTGGCCGACCTCGCTCCCGACCTCGACCTGCTCGAGCAGGTCACCGGCCTGGACGTGGCCGCATGGCGGTCGCCCGAGCGGCCGGCGGGCGGCGCCGGGTGACCGGCGGGGCCGGGCGCCTGTTCATGACCCTGCGGCTGCCCGACCGCACGGGTGCGGCCAAGATGGCGCTGGAGTTCGCCCGGGCGCTGCGCGCCGACGGCTTCGACCTCACCCTCGTGCACGGCGCCGTCCCACGGCCGAGCATCCTCCCCGACGTCGAGGCCCTCGGCGTCACGACCGTGCTGGAGCCGCGGCTGGAGCGCCCCTGGGACCCCCGCCTCGTGCCCGCGCTCGCCGATCGGGTGCGCCGCGACGGCGGGCGCTGCGTGATCGGCGTGAACCAGCGGGACCGCGCCCCGGCCCTGCTCGCGGCCGCCCGCGCCGCGGTGCCGGGGGTGCTGATGGTCCAGAACCAGCACCACTTCTGGGGGCCGCGGCCGCTGGCGGCCCTGAAGCGGCGCGGCTACCGGGCCGTCGTCGCCCGGTCGACCACGCTCGCGGTCTGCACCTCCGCCGTCGTGCAGGAGGAGATGACCGGCTTCGGGGTACCGCCCGGGCGCACCGTCGTCCTCCCCAACGGCATCGCCGTCCCGCCGCCGGTCCGGCTCGCCCCGGCCGAGCGCGCGCGGCTGCGGGCGGAGATGGGCGCCGGCGCCGACGACCTGCTGCTGGTCAACGTGGGCCGGCTGGACCCGCAGAAGGGCCAGGACGTCCTGCTGGCGGCCCTCGACGGCCTGCCCGCACCGGTGCACGTCGCGCTGGTGGGTTCGGCCGGGGACTCCGTCGCCGCCCGCCGGACCCGGGGCTACGCGTCCGCCCTGCACCGGCAGGTCCGCGACCTCGGCCTGGAGCGCGCCGTCACCTTCCTCGGCTGGCGGGACGACGTCGCCCGGCTGCTGGCCGCGGCCGACGGGTACGTGCACACCGCCCGGTGGGAGGGCCCCGCCCTGCCCCTCGCGGTCATGGAGGCGATGGCGGCCGGCTGCCCGACGGTGTTCACCGACTGCTCCGGCCGGCCGCCGGTGTTCGAGCCGGGCCGGGACGGGCTGCTGGCCGTCAGCGAGGACCCGGCATCGGTCCGGGAGCGGATCGCGGAACTGGCGGCCCTCCCGCCGGCCGAGCGCGCGGCCATGGGCGCCGCGGGCGCGGCGCTGATCCGCGCGCACTACCGGGTCGAGGACCTCGGCCGCACGTTCAGCCGGCTCGTCCGCGGAGTCCTCGACGGCGGCTGACCCGGTCGCGTCTCCGCGCCAGCAGCTCGTCGTAGAGCTCGACGTGCGCCTGCACCATCCGCTCCGGGGCGAAGTGCTCGACGAACCGCCGCCGTCCCGCCGCCCCGAGCCGGGCGGCGAGGTCCGGGTCGGTCAGCACGCGCACCAGGTCGCGGGCGAGCCCGTCCACGTCGCCCGCGGGCGACAGCAGCCCCGTCTCCCCGTGGACGACGACCTCGGGGATCCCCTCGACGCCGAAGCCGACCACCGGCCGGGCCGCCGCCATCGCCTCCAGGTTCACGATGCCGAACGCCTCCCAGCGCGACGGCAGCGCCAGCACGTCCACCGCCCGCATGACGTCGGCGAGATCGTGCCGCCAGCCGGTGAAGCGGACGTGATCAGCGACCCCCAGCTCGCCGGCCAGCGCCTCGCACTCCCCCCGGCGCGTGCCGTCACCGACCACGACGACGTGCGCCCGCGGGACCTTCGCCAGCACCGCGGGGACGGCGCGGATCAGCAGGTCGACACCCTTCTGGTCCTCGATCCGGCCGACCAGCGCGACCAGCGGCGCGTCGGGCGGCACCCCGAGCTCCCCCCGCAGACGGGCCCGGCCGGACGCGGTCCCGTCGCCCACGGCCATGCGGGCGGCGTACGGGATGACCGTGCAGTCCGCGCGCCGGAAGAGGCGGTTGCGGACGCCGACGTCGCGGATGAACGCCGAACCCGCGACGTAGTGCGTGGTGACCAGCCCGAGCACCCGCTCGACGAGCCGGTACAGCGAGCGCTTCGGCTGCCGCACCCCGGCGTGACCGGCATAGGCGTGCAGCATGTGCAGCCGGACCGGCGTGCCGGCCGACCAGGCGGCCACCCGGCCCATCGCCCCCGCGACCGAGGTGTGCGTGTGGACGACGTCGTACCGGTGCCGGCGGAGGTGCGCCCGGATGCGCAGGAACTGGCGGAGGAGCTCCACCGGGCCGTCCGGCGTCGCCTGCTTGAAGTGGCCGCTGCCGTGCGACGGGGCGTAGTCCAGCACCGGCAGGCCGCTGCGGCCGATCTCCTCGTCCAGCGGGCCACCGCCGGAGAGCGCGATCGCCACGTCGAACCGGTCCCGGGGCAGCAGGGTCGCCAGCTGCAGGAGGTGCTCGGCCGAGCCGCCGACGGTGATGCCGGTCAGCTGCAGCACCTTGACCCGGTCGCTCACGAGCGCCCCCTCACGTGCTCGGCGGTCGGCCACGCGGTCAGCCGGCGGCCGAGCAGCTCCTGCAGGGCTCCGACGTCGTCGGCGAAGGAGTCGGCCAGCCGGCTGCGGGTCGCCGGATCGATGCCCGCCGGGTCCAGGTTGGCCGAGCGGATCCGCTCCCGCTGCCGGTGCGGCACGGCCGCGGTGACCAGGCGCCGCAGCGACCGGGAGCGGCGCAGGGTGTTCAGCGCGGAGGTCACGGCGCGGCTGCGCGGCAGGCCGGAGGCGTTCACCCGGCGGGACGGGTCGATGTCGACGTCGGGGTCCACCTGCAGGAACTCGAGCACCCGCCGCAGCTGACCGGTCGGGTCCGCGGCGAACTCCTCCTGGACGACGACGAGCAGGCGGTCCCCGAACGCGGCGGCGAACGGCGCGAGCTGCCCGGCGTAACGGCTGAGCCCGGCGAGCTGCCACATGTGGCTCCACCCCGCCCGCGTGCGCTCCTCCTCGGCGGCCAGGCACTCCTCGAAGGTCCCGGCGTCGTAGCCCCGCGAGCGCAGGTACAGCCAGCTCGAGAAGGCCCGGTCGACCGGGTCCCGGAGCATGACCACCAGCCGGCACCCGGGCGCGCAGCACCGCTCGATGGCGGGGATCGCGGCGTCGGGGTGGGCCAGCGTGGTCACCGACCCCTCCCCGAGCCGCGCCTCGGCGCGCCCCTCGAACAGCGCCCGCCACGCCGCCTCACCGCGCACGGCGGTCCGGTTGACCAGGTCGTCGTCACCGAGGCCGGTGAAGCGCGGGGCGCCCTCCGGGAAGGCGAGGAAGTGCGGCTCCTTCGGGGTGGACACGAAGACGTCCGGGTGCTCGCCCAGGAAGGAGGTGAGCGCGGTCGTCCCGCTCCGGGCCGCCCCGATGACCAGGAAGTTCGCGGCTGCCCCCATCGCCGGGATGCTAGCCGCGCGCGACCCCGGGTGGCCCGGTTGCGCCACCCCACGATTTGGGGGGTGGGCGCCCCCCACGCGTGGACCTGTCCCCGGCACCACCACCCACCGAGTCTGTGCGCACGACGACGGAGACGGGGGCGCGATGACCGAGGTCTCGTACCAGGAGGGGCGGGCCGGGCTGCCCGGTGTCCCGCGGCCGCGGTGGCACGTCGACGCCCGCACCGCGCCCTCGCGGCGGGACGCAGCGGGGGACCTGCACCTGCCCGAGCGGGAGGTCCGCGACCGGACGGCGCCCGTCCGCGCCGGCCTGCTCGCCGTGGACGCCGCCGCGCTGGCCCTGCCGATGGCGTGGCTGGGCGGCGCCGGCGCCGTCTTCGCCGTCGTCGCGCTGCTGGTGCTGGCCGCCACCGGCGCCCACCACCCGCGGATCACCCTCTCCGTCCTCGACGAGGCCCCCCGCCTCCTCCCCCGGCTGGGCGTGGCGCTGCTGCTCGTCGCGCCCGTCGCCTCCTCCGCCGTGGCGGGCGTGGCCGTCCACGCGGCGTGGGCGGTGCCGTGCCTGGTGGTGGGCCGCGGCCTGGGCTACGCGGTCGTGCGCGGCGCGCGCCGCCGCCGGGCCGTGGAGGACCCGACCCTCGTCGTGGGCGGAGGCCGGCTGGGCATGGAGCTGCTGGCGACGATGCGGGAGCACCCGGAGCTCGGCCTCCGCGGCATCGGCTACCTCAGCGACGGCAGCCCCCTCGACGAGCGGGAGCCGCTCGGGCGCCTGGACGACCTGGACCTGGTCCTGGACGCCTACGGGGTGCGCAAGGTCGTCGTCGCCTACGGCCCCACCCGCGAGGCCGGACTGGTCGACCTGGTCCGCAGCGCCGCGCTGCGCGACATCGAGGTCTACGTCGTGCCGCGCTTCTTCGACGTCGGCATGGCGCCCAGCGGCCCCGACGTCGAGGACCTGTGGGGCATCCCCCTGCACCGGGTCCGCCGGGCCGCGCTGCGCCGCGGCGCCCGGCGGGTGAAGCGGCTCATCGACGTCGCCGTCTCGGGTGCCGCGCTGGCCCTGCTCGCGCCGGTGCTGGGCCTGCTCGCCCTCGCGGTGCGCGTCAGCAGCCCCGGCCCGGTGCTGTTCCGGCAGCCGCGCACCGGGCAGGACGGCGCCCGGATCGAGATGCTCAAGTTCCGCACCCTGCGGGTCGCCGCGGAGGAGACGCCGGTGGCGGCCGGCTCGACGCGGAGCACCATGCACGCCCGGCAGGTCGACGTCGAGCAGCGGCAGACCCGCATCGGGACCGTGCTGCGCCGCACGAGCCTGGACGAGCTGCCCCAGCTGTGGAACATCCTGCGCGGCGACATGTCCCTGGTGGGCCCGCGGCCCGAGGAGTGCGCGTACGCCGCCCGCTTCGCCGACTCGGTGCACGGCTACCGCGACCGCCACCGGCTGACCGTCGGCCTCACCGGCTGGGCGCAGGTCCACGGCCTGCGCGGGGACACCTCCATCGAGGAGCGCGCCCGGTTCGACAACGCCTACATCGAGCAGTGGTCGCTCTGGCGCGACGTCGTCATCCTGATCCGCACCGTGGCCGCCGTGCAGAGGCAGGCCTTCCGCACGGCGGTCCGCACGGTCGCCAACTGCTAGCCGCATCCGCGCGCGCCGGCGGCGGCCGGCGCACCGTCCGAGACGAGAGACCCATGCGCCACCACCACCCCGACGCCGGGGCCCCCGGCACCACGGACACCCCCGCCCGGCCGGCCGGTCCCTCCCTGAGCCGGCGAGGGCTCCTGCTGCTGGGCGGCGCCGGCCTGGCCTCCCCGCTGCTGGCCGGCCTCACCTCCTCCGGGTCGGCGCCGGCCGGCGCACCGGCGCTGGTCCCGCGCGGGCACGACGACGACGTCCTGGACGCGCGGGACTACGGCGCCGAGGGCGACGGCCGGGAGGACGACACGCGCGCCCTGCAGCGCCTGCTCGACGCCTCGGCGCGGCGCGGGCGCGTGGCCTACGTCCCCGCCGGCACCTACCGGTGCTCGGCCGGGCTGCTGCTGCGCTCCGGCGTCGACCTGCACCTGGCCCGGCGTGCCCGGCTGGTGAAGGACTGGGCCGCGCCCCCCGGGATGACCGACGCCTTCCTGCGGAACGCCGACTTCGCGGTGAAGTCGAACGAGGTGCGGATCACCGGGCCGGGCACGATCGGCGCGCGGGACCACGGCATGACCGGCGTGGTGCTCGCCCTCTACGGCGACGACGTGACGATCGCCGACATCACCATCGACACCTACGCCGGCGGGCAGGCGGTCATGTTCGCCGGCGACCGCGGCCGCATCGACGGGATCACCGTCCGCGGCAGCGCCCCGGAGTTCGGGACCGGCGGCATCCGGGTCATCGGCGGCGCCGACTTCCTCGGCACCGGCTGCCACGTCGAGTCCGGCGACGACTGCCTCCAGTTCGTGCCGATCGGCAACCCGGAGGCCGAGCCGACGCTCTACAACCAGAGCATCACCGGCGGCCGCTTCGTCGAGTGCACCGGCGCGAGCTCGGCCAGCCGCTTCATGGTCGCGCTGCTCGAGTTCACCGGCGGTGAGCCCGGCACGACCGACATGGACGCCTCGGTGGTGGACTGCTCGTTCCAGGACTGCCACGGCTCGGCCGTCAACCGGGGCATCGTCGTCAAGAACACCCACAGCCGGGGGGCGATCGAGCGGCTCGCCTTCACCGACTGCACGATCGACATGTCCCGCGCCGCGGACGCCTCCACCCAGGAGATCCGGGTGCAGACCGACCCGGCGTCGCGGGGCGCGATCCGCGACGTGACCTTCACGCGCACCGACGTCATCGACGCCGTGAACAGCCCGGTGCGGGTGGGTGGCCCGAACATCAGCCGGCTGACCTTCGACGGCTGCACCTTCACCGCCCCGTCGGGGGCCGCACCGACGAGCGTCGTGGTCGACGGCACGGACCAGCCGCGCTTCCACGACTGCACCTTCGTCGGCGCCCCCGGCAAGCGCCTGCTGGTGGTCGGACCGGCGAACCCGGTGACCGCGCTGTCCGTGGAGGACTGCCGGTTCACCGACCTCGAGAGCCTCTGGGCCCTCGACCTGCTCGGCGTCGCCGGGGCCCGGGTGACCGGCTCGGTCTTCGAGGACACCGGCGCCGCCTCGACCGCGCGGGCGATCCGGGTGTCGCCCACCGCGACCGACGTCGTCATCGAGGGCAACGACTTCACCGGGATCAGCCACCCGGAGCCGGTGACCGACCGCGCGTCCGGCGCCGCTCTCGAGGGCAACACCGGCGCCTGACCGCCGCACCGGGAGCCGGCCCCGACCGGCGGCACGGTGCAGGCCGTCCCGGCCGGTGCGCGCGGGCTGCCCGCGGACCCCTCGGCCGGGCGCCGGCCCCTGCCGGCACCATCCCGGACAATTCCGGAACAATTCCGAGCCACTCGTTCACACCGGTCGATCACTTCTCGTCCATCAATGGCGACGATCCGTCACGCCATATTTCCCCGACGAACCCATTCGTCCGGAAGGGCGCCCGGGCCCGCTCTGCAGCGGTCGTCACCGCTGGTCAGGACGTCGGGCGTCGCGCACCACCCCACGCAGGGGCAGGTGACGACTGCAGTCGGTAAAAGGTCCCGGGCGTTTCCGCAATGGACCCCCCAAATGGTGGGATGCTCCTCCCCCTCGCTTCGGCTGTGGCGGGTGTGGCCGCGCGAGAAGCATTTCCGCCGAACACAGCGGATCTGCCGAGGAGCGGTACCGATGGAAACGCCCAGCCTGAACCGACGCGACGTCCTGAAGCTGTCCGCGGCCGGCGCCGCCGCGATGGCCCTCCCCCTGCAGGGGGTCGTGTCGGGCGCCTCCGCGTCCGAGCTCGACGAGAGCAAGATGCCCACGCCGTACACCCGGGCGTTCAAGGCCCCGCCCGTGCTGGAGCCGGTCGTCCGGGACGACGTGCGGAGCAACGTCTTCGGCCACGTGCCCGACGACTACGTGCAGGTGCCGGGCAACAGCCACTACCCGGGCGAGCCGATCCTCGGGACGGAGTACCTGGGCACCGACTACTACCGCATCACCCAGACCAACGTGCAGGTCCAGCTGATCCCCGGCATGTGGACCAAGATGTGGGGCTACAACCGCTCGGTCCCCGGCCCGACGATCCGGACCTACCTGCAGCCCGACCCCGACAACCCGGGCCGCAAGATCCCCCGGCGCACGGTCATGCAGGTGCTCAACGAGCTGCCCCGGCGCCACCCCACCCTGAACTACGTCCCGTGGACCTCGACGCACCTGCACGGCTCCCCCTCCAAGCCGCAGTACGACGGCTACGCCGGCGACCTGACCAACCCGGGCGAGTGGAAGAACTACCAGTACCCGAACAGCTGCACGCCGCGGACGCTCTGGTACCACGACCACGGGGTGCACCACACCGCGCAGAACGTGTACATGGGTCTCGCCGCGCAGTACCACGTCGTCGACGAGGAGCTGGAGAAGAGCCTCGGCATCCCGCGCTGGGACCGGCAGAAGGCCGCGGAGGGCAAGCCGCAGTACGAGTTCCCGCTGATCCTCAGCGACGTCATGTTCACCGAGGACGGCCAGCTGCTGTTCGACGACGACAGCGAGTCCGGGGTCTACGGCGACGTGATCCTGGTCAACGGGGTGCCGTGGCCGAACATGAAGGTCGAGCCGCGCAAGTACCGGTTCCGGATGCTGAACGGCTCACTGGCACGGGGCTACCGGCTCCGGATGAGCAACGGCATGCCGTTCAAGATCATCGCGACCGACGGCGGCTTCATGCAGTTCGCCCAGACCGTCACCGAGTTCACCATCGGCATGGCGGAGCGCCTGGAGTTCATCCTGGACTTCAAGGACCTCAAGGGCGCCAAGGTCCAGCTGCTCAACGACGGCGTCGAGAACGCCCGCGACTTCGACCACACCGGCAAGATCATGCAGTTCGAGGTGGGCCGCGGCGTGACGAGCTTCGACGGCAACCTCTCCCCCAACGTCCTCGGGGCGCCGCACCCCGTGATGACCCTGAAGGCCGCCGACCGGTCAGCGGTCCGGAAGATGGAGCTGGACCGGGGCAACGGCCTGTGGCAGATCAACGAGAAGACGTGGGACGACGTCGTGCGGTCCAACTACGAGCTGCTCTTCGCCTCGGTGGAACGGGACGCCATCGAGATCTGGGACGTGGAGAACGACTCCGGCGGCTGGTTCCACCCGCTGCACATCCACCTGATCGACTTCAAGGTGCTCAGCCGCACGAACACCGAGACCGGCGTCACGGCGCCCCCGCGGCCCGAGGAGCGCGGACCCAAGGACGTCGTCTACGTGGGCGAGAACGAGATCGTCCGCCTGCTCATGCGCTTCGAGCACGAGGACGGCCGGTACATGATCCACTGCCACAACCTCTCGCACGAGGACCACGACATGATGGTCCAGTACCAGGTGGGTCACCACGACATCGACTGCGACCCCATCCGGAGCGATCCTCCCCAGCCGCTGCCCGCGCCGCCGCTGGTGCCGCAGGAGGCGCCGGCGGAGGAGCCCGTCGCGCCCGAGACCACGGAGACCGTCGAGACCACCGACACGGTCGAGACGACGACCGAGCCGGCGGCCACGACCGAGCCGACGGCCACGACCGAGCCGACGGCCACGGCGACCGCGGAGCCGACGGCGACGGCGACGACGGAACCGACCGCCACCGGGTCGGTCACCACCACCACCGAGCCGGCCCCCACGGGCACGACGGACGGCACGCCGTGAGCACGGCGGCGGTGACCGCGGCGCGGCCCGCGGTGGTCTCGCCCCCGGGGCGCGGGCACGGCCGGCGGGTCGCGCGGTGGCTGCGGGCCGGCGCGCTCGGGGCCGCGGTGGCCGGCGGCCTGCACCTCGTCGCCGCGGTGGACCACCTGGAGGCCGGCGAGCTGGCGGTCGGCTTCTTCCTGCTCACCGGGCTGGCCCAGCTCGGGCTGGCCGCGTGGTTGCTGCTGAGCAGCTGGACGGACATCCGGCCCGGCCCGCGCCTGGTCACGCTGGCCCTGGCCGGCACCGTGGGGCTGATCGGGCTCTACCTCGTCGCCCACACGACCAGCCTGCTCGACGCCTTCGCGGTCCACGATCCCGCGGCGCACGGCGGGCACGGCGATGCGGCGCACCTTCCCGGGTTCGACCCGGTGACCGGGGTCGACCTCTCCGAGGGCGTGGCGATCAGCACGCCCGGTCCGGTCGCCATGGACGGTGAGGTCGGCGGGGCCCGGCACGCTCCGGGGTTCGTCGGCCAGGCCGCCGTCGCCGCAGAGCTCCTCCTGGTCGCCGCGCTCGCCGCCCTCCAGCCGGCCGCCTGGCGGAGGCGCACCGTCGACGCGGTGCTCGTCCTGGGCTGCCTCGCCTGGGTGCTCTGGTTCACCGGCGTCCTCGCCTGATCCCCGTCGACGCCCACCGCCGGCAGGGGGCCCGTTCCCGA
The DNA here is from genome assembly GCF_021698995.1 of Blastococcus sp. KM273129. Lineage (NCBI taxonomy): Bacteria > Bacillati > Actinomycetota > Actinomycetes > Geodermatophilales > Geodermatophilaceae > Blastococcus > Blastococcus sp. KM273129. Next base: position 23,346 of record NZ_SSXB01000008.1, read on the forward strand.
GCGGGGACGGGCCCGCTCGGTGCCGGCGGATCAGACCCGGTAGGTGTCGTGGCGGAGCATGAACTCCGCGCGCTCCTCCGGGGCCATCCGCTCACCCCGCGCCAGGGTCTCGAAGTACTCCTCGCGCGGCCCGCCCGGCGCGAACATGAGCAGCATCGTGGCGTGCGCACCGCCGCGGAACCCGTGGATGCCCCCCTCGGGCACGTAGAGGAAGTCCCCGGCCTCGGCGTCTCTCCAGGACCGCCCGTCGTAGAGGCTCACCCGCCCGGAGAGCACGTGGAACTGCTCGGAGACGGCACGGTGGACGTGGGCGGCCGGGCCCGACTCCTCCTGCCCGAAGGTCCACCGGTACAGGCCGAACCGCCCACCCGTCTCCGCCCCGGTGGCGAGGAACTCGCACGTCACCCCGTTCGCCGAGGTGGTGTCGGGCTCACCGCCCGCGGGGCGCAGCCAGGCGCTCACCTCGCCCGTGGTGCCGCGGTCGAGGTCCGGTGGGTAGTGCCGGTGCAGCGACACGGTGGCTCCTGTCTCCCGGTGCGGGGCCGGCCGCCGCCGGTCACGACGATGCGGTGCCTCAGGCGCGTGTGCCTCAGGCGCGGGTGCGGCCGCGCGGGCGCCGGCGGCGGGCGAAGAACCGCTCGACCCGGCGCCAGCGGTTCGGCGTCTTCTCCGGGTCCATCACCTCCGACTCCCCGAGCGCCCGGTCGGCGGGGCCGAGCTCGGGCGGCTCGAAGGGCACCAGCGACCGCCCGCTCGGCCGGCGCAGCTGCTCGATGCCCCGCACCAGCGAGCCGGTGCCCTGGATCGCGGCGGCGACCTGCTCGGCCGTGCAGCCAAGGTGCTCGGCGAGCAGCCGGTCCCGGAAGCCGCTGATGGTGGCCGCGACCCCCTCGGCGCCCGGCTCCCCCTCCACCGCCTCGATCGCCAGGTCGCACTCGGTGTCCAGCCCCATGGAGCGGTTGTTGACGTTGCTCGACCCGATGCGCAGCAGGCGGTCGTCGACCACGGTCACCTTCGCGTGCACGTAGATGTGCGCGCGCTGCTCGGTCACCGGGGTGTACAGCCGGAACCGGTCGTGCACGTCGGCCTCGCGCAGGATCTCCAGGGCAGCGGCGCGTGCGGTGCCCATCGCCTTCTCCGAGAGCCACCCGTCGGCGGTCCACGGGTTGACGACGACCACGTCCGGGCCGTCGGGCTCGCGGAGCCGCTCGGCGACGGCCTCGGCGATCCGCCGGCTGGCGAAGTACTGGCTCTCCACGTAGAGCGACCGCCGGGCGGCGGCGATGACGGCCAGCCACAGCAGCTCGACCTCGTGCACCAGGGGCGTGCCACCGTGCTCCGGCCGGGTGCGCGAGATGGCCACGTCGACGTCGGTGAGCAGCGGCTCGACCCCCTCGGGCCAGCAGTCCGGCACCTCCTCGAGCTCCTCGAGCCGCTCCCCCGTCCCGCTCTCCCACCGCTCGCGGGCCAGCTCGGCGACGGCCCGGGCGGCGGGGCCGGTCATGATGCTGGTTGCGTCGTGCCACGGCCCGGTGGGCCTGCCGGTGCCGCGACCGTTGACGGGGCGGCACCGGTCGGGGTTGTCGTCGGTGTGGTCGGAGGTGTCCCAGCGGTCGGCGGTCACGTCGATGCCGCCGGCGAACGCGAGCGAGTCGTCGATCACCACGATCTTCTGGTGGTGGGCCCCGCCCACGGGGTGGTGGGTGTCGACGGCGAAGGTCAGGCGATCGGGGGCGCGCCGGTCCAGCAGCACGATCGGCGCCAGCCCCCGGCCGAGGGCGCGCAGCATGCCGAGGTCCCACTGCAGCACCCCGATCTCCAGGGCGGGGTTGCGCTCCACCGCCCGCTCGAGCACGGCACCCAGGCGGTCCTCCTCGGGCCGCCCGCCGCCGAGCGGGTCGAGCCGGATGCGCGGGTCGAAGTCCCAGCCGATGAAGAGCACCCGGCGCTCGGCGCACAGCACCGCCCGCTTGAGGGTCGCGAAGTACCCGGCCGCGTCCACGAAGATGGCGAACCGGGTGGCGCGCTCGATGCGCCAGCAGGTCTCGCCGGGGATCAGCAGCGGCGCCCCCGGTGCCGTGCCCCCGCCGTCACCGTCCGGCTCCGGGAGTGCGATGCCGGGATCCGTGCTCGCCTCGCCGCCTCTCACACGGGCAGTGTGCCCGTCGTGCCCCGCGGGGACCAGCGCCCCACCTCCTCCCGGGTGGCGTGTCCGGCCGTCGGGCAGCGGTCAGCGGCGGGCAGGGACGGCCGTCGCGGCCGCCGAACCCCACCCGGTCACGACGACCGGCGTCCCGAGTCGGTCGGGACGGCGCACCCGCAGCCGGACGGCCCGCGGCCGCCGGTGAGCTCCTCGACCGGCACGGCGGCGACCCGTGACCGGACGTGCCGGGGCGTCGGGCCGTCGACGACCTCGCGGGCGCGCCGCCCCGCCCCGTCGCGCAGCGGCCCGGTGTTGTCCGCTTCCAGTGCTCGACGTCCTTGACCAGCCCGCCGGCCGCGGCGGCCCGCCCGGTGACCATCTCGTCGGTGCACGGGAGGCCGAGGTCCGCGCAGAGCGCGGCCGGCGCCGCCTCCGCGACGGCGCACAGGCTCGCCACCACGTCGACGCCGTCGCGCACGACGTGCACCACCTGCGCGCCCGGCACCAGCTGCTCGACCAGGTCCAGGGCGTAGAGGGTGGCCGGGGTCTTCTCCACCCACGTGTCCGCGCCCCGCTCGCGCGCGGCGGCGTCGGCCATCGCGACGAAGGCGGCGCCGTCGCCGCGCACCGTCGGGAGCACGGGACGGCGCCGGCGGGTGCCCAGCCAGCCGGCGACGTCGTCGAGCCGCCGGCTCGTCCCGGCCGCGGCGAGCCCCACCGCCCGCCGGACCCCCGCCCGGTGCGCGGAGCTCGTGGAAGACGTGCGTCTCGGGGAAGGAGTGGACCTGCGGGTGCGCCGCCAGGAACGACTGCAGCAGCGTGGTGCCCGACCGCGGGCAGCCCACCACGAAGACCCGCCGCACCGCGCACCCTCCCGGTTCCCGTGCCGTGCCCGTCGCGGGCGGTCGGTGGGGACGCTCGAGGCCACGACCTGGCCAGGCGGCCGGGCTCCGGCCGACCGGGACGACGTCGCGGGTCAGCGCAGCAGGGCAGCCAGCGCGGCGTCCGAGGCGGCCAGCGCCGCCCGGTCGTAGGTCGCGCCGCTGGCGAGCAGCTCGTCGGCGCCCGTGCGCTCGGCGAGCTGCTCGAGGCGACGCCGCACCGACGCCGGCCGGCCGGCGGTCGCGGCCGCGAGGCCCTGCTCCACCCGGCGCGCGTCCAGGTCGTCCCAGCGCCGCCCCCGGATCTCCCCGACCGGCTCCAGGACGTCGAACACGCCGGTGCGCCGCGAGCGCACCATCGCCCACACCTCGGGCAGCGCCAGCTCGCGGGCCTCCCGGTCGGTGTCGGCGACCAGGACGTCGAGCGAGACCGTGACGTGGGGGCGGCTGTCACCGTGCGGGCGGAAGTCGCGCCGGTAGCCCGCGAGCACGTCCGCGAGCTCGGGCCGGTCGAGCACGGGACCGCCCAGCACCAGCGGGAGCCCGAGCGCGGCGGCGACGCCGACGCCCCGGCCGGTCGCCAGCACCGAGAGCGGGACCGGCTCTCCCGTGACCGGCCGGGCGGTGACCTGCCCGGTCCGCTCCAGGTACCCCCGCAGCTCGGCGACGTCCTCGGCGAAGGTGTCGGGCTCCTCACCGGTGCGGCGCAGCGCCCGGCGCACCGGCGCGGTGAACCCGAGCGAGCGGCCCACCCCGAGGTCGACCCGGCCGGGGTGCAGGGCGGCCAGCACGAGAAACTGCTCGGCCACCACGAGCGGCTGGTGGTTGGGCAGCATCACCCCGCCCGACCCGAGCCGGATACCCGACGTGGCCGCGCCGACGGCCGCGAGCAGCACCGCCGGAGCGCCCGAGGCGATGCCCGGCACGCCGTGGTGCTCGGCCACCCAGAAGCGGTGGTAGCCCAGCCGTTCCGCCCCGACCGCCCGCTCCACCGTGTGCCGCAGCGCCGCCGCCTCGGGGTGGCCGGCACGCGTCCGGGAGCGGTCGAGCAGCGAGAGCCTCACGCCGGGGTGCAACCGGCGACCACCCGCCCGGCTTCCGCTACGCCCCGGCCGCGCCCTGCTCCGCTGCCGACGTGGTGGCGACCCATGCGTCGATGGTCTCCCACCACCGGTAGAGCCAGTCGACCTGCTCGGCGGCGTCGCGGGGGATCTCCGCGGCCGGGACGAACCACCAGCGCAGGTGCAGGGTCTTGTCGAGAGGGAGGCCGCGCCAGACGTCGCGCGGGGTGTTCAGGTGCTCCAGCCCGGTGTGCGCCACGAAGACGACGTCGGCGTGCGGCGCGGCGCCGAGGGCCGCGGCCACCCCGGCGGGCCGGGGCGGCAGCACGTGCCGCATCTCCTCGGCCCGCCGCACCGCCGCCAGCAGCCCGCGCTCGCGCAGCCGGTGGATGGCGCGGCTGCGGCGGCGGGTCGTGAAGTTCGCGCCCTCCGGGAAGATCAGCAGCGCGTCCTCCTCTCCCAGGTCACGGGCCAGGTCGCCGATCGCCTGCTCCGAGCTGTAGCCACCCGCCTGGTCGGCCGGCACGAAGTGGTTGGGCAGCCGGTTGAGGTAGACGTCGATCACCGGGTCCAGCTGCAGCACGTCCTTGAGCACGATCCGCGGCCGGCGCAGGTGGTCGCGGTCCATCAGCGTGTGCACGAGCAGGAACGAGTCGCCGGGGCCGGCGTGCCGGGACAGCACCACCATGGCGTTGGTCGAACCGGGGAGCCCGTCGTCCAGCGGTGACCACGACTCGCCGTCGGTGACCAGCCGGAGCGCGAGGAGCCGCCGCGCGATCCGCATGAACCCGTCGAGCAGCAGCCGCAGCACCGTGTAGTGGGCCGCGCGGGACCACGGGCCGCCCAGCCGGCGACCGAACCCGCTGAGCACCCAGAGCGCGCCGGCGGCCACGAGGCCGGCGACCTGCAGCGCGAGGTAGGCCAGCGCCAGGCAGAGCAGCCGCAGGCCGCGCCAGTGCCCCGGTAGCCACAGCGAGGCGACGGCCGCCACCGGCACGAGCACGGGCAGCAGCAGGACGGCGGCCACGAGCGCGACGACCAGCAGCGGACCGGTGAACCGGCGCACCCGGCGCGGGGGCAGCACCTCAGACCGTCCCGGCGCCGGCGCGCCCCAGGTACTCCCGCGCCGCCGTGTAGGCCCGCTCGATCCGCGAGGGGACGGCGGAGAAGTCGCGGTAGCGCAGGTCGGCGGTGCCGAACGGTGCGGCTCCGCCCGAGGGCAGCACGTGCGCCGTCACCCCCGGGGGCAGCGCGGCCAGGTCGGCGGCGAACCGGTGCCGGCGGGCGATCTCGAAGGCCACCAGCCCCACGTCCCACGGGCGGGCCGGGGGCCGCAGCGGCCGGTCGATCCGGCCGACGTGCAGCACGTAGATCGTCCCGGCCCCGAGAGCGACCGCCCGGCCGACCGGGATGCTGTGCACCAGCCCGCCGTCCAGGTAGTGCTCCCCGTCGATCTCGACCGCCGGCAACAGCCCGGGGACGGCGCAGGAGGCGAGCACCGCATCCACCAGCGGGCCCTCGGTGAACCAGTGCTCGGCGGCCCGCTCGATGCTCGAGGCGACGCACTGGAACGGGATGGTGAGCTCGCCGAAGCTCCGCACGGGCAGGTGCTCCTCCAGCAGATCGCGCAGCGGTTCGCGCGGGTGCAGGTGGGTGCGGGTGCGCACCAGGGTGCCCAGGCGGGCCAGCACCGACCCTGCGAAGACACCGCGCTCGGCGACGTCCTCCCACACCGCGCGCAGCCGGCCCACCGCCCCCGGCGTCGGGTCGGCGGCGAGGAGCGCCCCGTTGATCGCGCCAACCGACGTCCCCACCACCAGGTCGGGCCGGATCCCGGCCTCCACGAGCGCCTGCAGCATGCCGACCTCGGCCGCACCCAGCACCCCGCCCGTGGCATGCCGGCGCCGGGCCCTCCGCCGTGCACGGCCCACCGGCCCCGCAGGCGGGCGCGCTCCGCTCAGCCGCTGCGGCTGAACAGGCGCCGCCACCACCCGCGGGTTCCCGTCCGCGGCGCCGGCCGGGGCCCTTCGCCGTGCCCGTCGGTCCCGGCGGGGCGCTGCGACCGCTCGGACGGCGCGGACCGCTCGCGGTGCCCGGGCCGCTCGGCGCGGGTGAGCCGCTCGCGGGCCAGGTAGTGCTGCAGGACGTCTGGTGCGGCCCGGTGGCCGCGGGCCGCGACGTCGTGCCGGGCCTCCCACTCGGCCACGCGCTTCTCGTGCTCGGTCATCTGCAGCGGATCGGTGTCCCGCCGCCGACGGGGTCCCGACGCCTGCGGCGACCCGCTCCCGGTGCTCATCACGCCTCCCCGAGGCTGTAGGTGCGCTCCACGGTCGGCCGCAGCGGCGGCCTGCGGGAGGGCGCAAGGTCCCCCCGCCCGGGGCCACCGGTCCCACCCGGCCGCGGGCCGGCCCCCTCCGGCACGACGAGCGCGTGCGGTACCGGGCCCGAGGGCCGGAAGACCCACCCCTCCACCGCCTTCCGGCCGATGCCCGCCTGCCTCCGCTCCCCGGACAGTCGGACCCAGGCCCCGGCGAGGAGGAACCCATGACCCTGAACCTGGCACTCGTGCTCCGGGAGGCGGCCCGCAGCTTCCCCGGCAAACCCGCCCTGCTCCTGGACTCGGGCCGGGTGACCTACGCCCAGCTCGACGCCGCGTCCGACCGCCTGGCCGCCGGCCTGCGGGCCCGGGGGCTGGCTCCCGGGGACCGGGTGGCCCTGCAGCTGCCCAACGTGCCGCAGTTCGTGATCGCCTACTTCGGCATCCTCAAGGCCGGCGGTGTCGTCGTCCCGGTGAACGTGCTGTTCAAGGCCGGCGAGGTCGGCTTCGTCCTCGGCGACTCCGGCGCCCGGACGCTGATCACCTGGGCCGGCTCCGCGGAGGAGGCGGCCAAGGGAGCGGCGGACGCCGGGGTCCACGAGCTGTTCGTCCTCGACCTGCCGGGATTCCCGCCGGCCACCGCGGGCCGGCCCTTCGACCAGCTGCTCGCGACGCCGGTCGAGGGGCGGCCACCGATGCACCAGGGCGATCCGGGTGACACCGCCGTGATCGTCTACACGGCGGGCACGACCGGCCGGCCCAAGGGCGCGGAGCTCACCCACTTCCAGCTGTTCATGAACGCCGACACGCCGGGCCGGTTGTTCGGCATCCGCGACGACGACGTGGTGCTGGTCGTGCTCCCGCTGTTCCACGTCTTCGGCCTCTCCAGCATCCTCGACGTCTGCGTGCGGTTCGGGGCGACCATGTCGCTGGTGACGCGGTTCGAGCCCGCGAAGGCGCTCGAGGTGATGCAGCGCGACCGGGTGACGATCTTCGAGGGTGTGCCGACGATGTACGTGGCGCTCCTGCAGCACCCCGGGCGCGAGGCCTACGACCTCTCCGCCCTCCGCGTGGGCGTCTCCGGCGGCGCGCCGCTGCCGGCGGAGGTGATCGACGAGTTCGAGCGCGAGTTCGGCGTGGTGATACTGGAGGGCTACGGCCTGTCGGAGACGGCGTCCACGACGACGTTCAACGTCAGCGCCGAGGAGCGGCGGGTCTACAGCGTCGGCAAGCCGATCTACGGCGTCGAGGTCGAGGTCCGGGACGCCCAGGACCGGCCGCTGCCACCCGGGCGGGAGCACGTCGGCGAGATCGTCGTCCGCGGCGTGAACGTGATGAAGGGCTACCACGGCCACCCGGAGGCGACCGCGCAGGCGATGGCCGGCGGCTGGTTCCACACCGGCGACCTGGGTTACGTCGACGAGGACGGTTTCTTCTTCGTCGTCGACCGGAAGAAGGACCTGATCATCCGCGGGGGCTACAACGTCTACCCGCGCGAGGTGGAGGACGTGCTGTACGGCCACCCCGCCGTCGCGGCCGCGGCGGTGGTCGGCGTGCCCGACGAGCGGCTCGGGCAGGAGGTGAAGGCCTTCGTCGCCCTGCGTCCGGGCCGGCGGGCCACCGAGGAGGAGCTGGTCGGCTGGGCGAGGGAGCGGCTGGCCTCCTACAAGTACCCCCGGTCGGTCGAGTTCCGGGACCAGCTGCCGGTGAACGCCACGGGCAAGATCCTCAAGCGGGAGCTGACCCCGTGACCGACCGGATGAACCCCCTCGACGCGGCCTTCCTCGAGGCCGAGGACGAGGAGCCGGAGGCCTCGCTGGCCATCGCCTCGATCGCCGTGTTCGAGGGCCCGCCCCCGGGGGCGGGCGAGTTCGAGCGGATGATCGCCGGCCGGCTGCCCCTGGTCCCCCGGTACCGGCAGAAGGCGCGGGAGGTGCCGCTGGACCTCGGGCCACCCGTCTGGGTCGACGACCCCGGCTTCGACCTCGGATACCACCTGCGGCGCACCGCGCTGCCCTCCCCCGGCGGGGACGAGGAGCTGGCCGTCCTCATGGGCCGGGTCATGTCCGCGCGCCTGGACCGCGACCGGCCGCTCTGGGAGTACTGGCTCGTCGAGGGGCTCGCCGGGGACCGCTGGGCGCTGATCTCCAAGGTCCACCACTGCATGGTCGACGGCGTCTCGGGGACCGACCTGTACCGGGTCATCCTCGACCAGACCCCGGAGCCACGCGCACCGGTCCCCGACGACTGGCACCCCGCACCGGAGCCCACGGCGCTCGAGCTCACCGCCGCAGCTGCCCTCGACGCCGCGCAGCTCCCGCTGCGGCAGGCCCGTGCGCTCACCGCGGCGCTCCGCCACCCCACGGCCGTCCTGCACGCCGCCGGTGCGGCGGCCAGGGGGTTGACCGCGCTCGCCGGGGCGCTCCGGCCCGCTGCCGCGTCGTCGCTCTCCGGGCCGCCCTCCGCCCACCGGCGGTTCGCCTTCGGGCGGGCCAGCACCGAGCAGGTCGGCGCGGTGCGCGCGGCGCTCGGCGGCACGTTCAACGACGTCGTGCTCGCCGCCGTCACCGGCGGCTTCCGGCGGCTGCTGCTCTCCCGCGGGGAGCTGCCCACCGAGCACGCCGTCCGGACCCTGGTCCCCGTGTCGGTGCGGCGGCCCGGCACCGAGGACGTGCGGGACAACGAGGTGTCGCTGCTCCTGCCCGAGCTGCCGGTGCACCTCGCCGACCCGGTGGAACGGCTGGTCGCCGTCCGGCAGCACCTCGACCGGGCCAAGGCCGAGCACGAGGCCGAGGCCGGGGCCGCGGTGCTGCAGGTGGCGCAGCAGCAGCCGTTCCCGGCCGCCGCCCTCCCCGTGCGCTGGGCAGCCCACCTGCCGCAGCGCTCGGTGGTGACCGTGACGACCAACGTGCCGGGGCCTCGGACCCCGCTCTACGCCCTCGGGCGGAGACTGCTGGAGATCGTCCCGTACGTGCCGATCGCGTCGACGCTGCGGACCGGTGTGGCGATCTTCAGCTATTGCGGCCAGGTCACCTTCGGGGTCACGGGCGACCTGGCCGCCGGCGACGACGTGTGGACCCTCGCCCGCGGCATCGAGGAGGCCCTCGGTGAGCTGGTGACCGCCGCCGGGGCCCACCCCGCACGACGCACCACGACCGACGGCACCTGACCGCTGCGCCCTGTCCTCGATGCCGGCCGCACCACCGTAGGAGGAGCCGTGGACACGACCGCGGAGGGCTCCGTCGCCGCGCAGCAGCTCGATCCGTCCGCGCCGGTACCCCTGCCGGCTCTCGACGAGCGGATGCAGGCCTTGTCCGACGCAGCCACCGGCGCGACGCTGCTGTCGGCGTCCTGGGGCGTGCCGGACTGCGCGCTGGTGCTGCACCCGGACCGCGTGGAGCTGCGGCTGACCACCGACCACGCCGACTCGTGCCGGCGCAGACTCCAGGGCGTCGGGGCGGTGCTGCTCGCCGTCCGGGTGGCGCTGGCCGCGCGCGGGTGGGCCGTGCACGTCGAGCGCCTGCCGCACCCCGGCGACCCGGAACTGGTGGCGGTGGTGAGCCCCGTCGATGGAGCACCCGAACCCGGGCTGGCTCCGCTCTCGCCCCTCCCGACCGCCGCCCCGGTCCGGCGCCGCCCACCGGTGGCCGGTGGGCTCCCGGCGGCTCTCGTGGCGGGTCTCCGGGAGGCGGCGGCCGCCGAGGAGGCGGTGCTCCTGCCCGTCCCGGCGCACCGGCCGGTGACCGCGGGCGGAGCGGCGCCCGCAGGCCGGGCGGCAGCCGACGGCACTCCGCCCGGGGAGGCGTTCTTCCTCGTCGCGACGCGCACCGACGACGCGCTCGCCCGGATCAGGGCCGGGGAAGCGGTGGAGCGGGTGCTGCTCGAGCTCGCCCGCACCGGGTGGACCGGCGCGTTGCTCCCCGACGCGCCGCTGGTCCGCGCCCGCGCACGGGCGACCGTCTGCGCGGACGACCACCCTCAGGCGCTCGTCCGCGTCGCGCTGGACGCACCACCGCCCGGCTGGACGGCCGGCACGTCGCCGGCGCGGGCGACGAGCTCGACCAGCACCACGGCGGGGACGGCGACGGCGGCGGCAACCAGGACGACCTGCAGGGACGGGTCCAGCAGCACGATCCCCTCGCCGAGCGGCGGCACCAGCACCACCACGGCGGCGACGCCGGCCATCGCGGCGATCAGTGCGGTCTTCGCGACGGTGAACGGCCGGGCCAGGACGACGAGGGTCCACAGCGCCACGGTCACCACCACCAGCGTCGCCGTCGTCCGCGCCCCGGCGACGCCCGCCCCCGGCTCCAGCCAGCGGGTGGCCGCGTAGCCGCCGTACGCGGCGGCACCGGTGACCAGCCCGACGGGGACCGAGAAGCGGAGCACGCGGCGGAGGAAGCCCGGCACGTACCGCCGCCGGTTGGGCAGCAGGGCGAGGAAGAACCCGGGGATCCCGATGGTCACCGTCGAGATCAGCGTCAGCTGCACCGGCGCCAGCGGGTACGCGGTGAGCGTCGCGACCGTGATCAACGCCATGACCAGCGAGTAGACGTTCTTGACCAGGAAGAGGTTGGCCGCCCGCTCGATGTTCGCGATCACCCGACGTCCCTCGGCCACCGCGGCGGGCAGGTGCGCGAACCGCCCGTCGAGGAGGACCAGCTGGGCGACGGCGCGGGTGGCCGGTGAGCCGTTGCCCATGGCCACCCCGATGTCGGCGTCCTTCAGGGCCAGCGCGTCGTTCACCCCGTCACCCGTCATCGCCACCACATGCCCGCGCCGCTGCAGGGCCCGCACCATCGCCCGCTTCTGGTGCGGCGTCACCCGGCCGAAGGCGCTCGCGTCCTCCACCACCGCGCCCAGCTCGTCGACGTCCTCGGGCAGCGTCCGTGCGTCCACCGCGTCGGCGGCCCCCGCGACCCCCGGTACGCCGACGGCGGCCGCCACGGCGCCGACCGTGCGCGGGTTGTCCCCCGAGATCACCTTGAGCGCGACGCCCTGCGCGGTGAAGTACCCGAGCACCTCCGCTGCGTCCTCCCGGACGTGCTCCGCCATGACGACGAGGGCCACCGGTACGAGTTCCCCGGGCAGCGCGGCGTCCTCCCCGGAGACGACCGGCGCGGCGGGCGAGCAGGCGAGCAGGAGCACCCGCCGTCCCTGCGCGGCCAGCTCGTCGGCGCGCGCCCGCGCGGTCGCGGCCGCGCCGGGGCCCGCGGAGGGGAGCACCATCTCGGGCGCGCCCAGCACCCAGGTCGCCCCCGCCTCCGTGCGGGCGGCCGACCACTTGCGCGCGGACGAGAAGGGCACGACCTGCACCGCGGCCGGGCCGGGCGGGAACGCCTGGGCCAGGGCGACCGCCGTCGCGTTGGCGGCGTCCGCGGCCACCAGGGTGCCCAGCCCCGCCCGCACCGCGTCGTCCCCGGGTCCCGACCCCTCCCCCAGCCGCTCCAGCCGGTCGAACCGGACGTCGCCGTGGGTCAGCGTGCCGGTCTTGTCCAGGCACACGACGTCCACGCGGGCCAGGCCCTCCACCGCCGGGAGCTCCTGCACGAGGGTCTGCCGGCGGGCCAGCGTGAGCGTGGCGACCATGAACGCCAGGGTCGTCAGGAGCACCAGCCCTTCGGGGACCATCCCGACCAGGGCGGCGACGGTGCCGGTGACCGCCTCTCGCCACCCGACGTTCTCCGCGCTCCGGAACTGGCTCCACAGGACGGCCGGCGCCACCACGACCAGCACGACGGCGATCCAGCGCAGCAACCGGTTCGTGCCGGCGACGAGCTCGGAGAAGGTGGTGCTGAAACGCCGGGCCTCGGTGGCCAGGCGGGCCGCGTAGGCGTCGTCGCCCACCGCGGTGGCCTGCGCGCGCCCCCGCCCGGCGACCACGATCGCGCCCGACCAGAGGAGGTCGCCCGGCTCCTTGGCCACCGGCTCGGCCTCACCGGTGAGCAGCGACTCGTCGACCGCGAGCCCCGTGGCGGTGCGGACGACGGCATCGGCCGGGACCTGGTCCCCGGCCCGGATCTCCAGCAGGTCGTCGAGGACGACGCCCGCCACGGCCACCTCGGCGACCGTGCCGCCGCGCACCACCCGGGCGGTCGGCGCGTTGAGCACCGCGAGCCGGTCCAGCGTCCGCTTGGCCCGCAGCTCCTGGACGATCCCGATCCCCGCGTTGGCGACCACCACCATGCCGAAGAGCGCGTTCTGCCAGCGCCCGGTGAGGACCGCGACCACCCACAGCGCCGCGAGCAGCCCGTTGAAGAAGGTGAGGACGTTGGACCGGACGATCTCGCCCACCGTGCGGCTGGTGCGGACGGTGGAGGTGTTCGTCCGGCCGGCGGCCACCCGCTCGGCGACCTGCGCCGCGGAGAGCCCCGCCGGCGGCGTCACCGGGCGGTCCGGCACGGCCGCGCCGGCGGCAGGGGACCGCGGGGTCTCGACGACGTCGGCACCCATGTCGCTCCTCTGCCTGGTCGTGCGGGGCGGGTCCACCTGACCAGGCCCGGTGGGCACCCGGAGGTGCCCGAGTGCCCGTGCCCGCCGGGACGTTGGTCCCTCCACCGGCTCCCCGCCGCGGCGGCACGGTGGGTCCCACCGCACGGGGAGGACGGGCCGGTGACCCACGGAGGAGGAGCCATGCGCGTGGAGGAACTGCTGGGCCAGGCCCGGGACGCGGTCACGGTGCGCCGCGTCTTCGGCGAGCCGTACGAGAAGGACGGCGTCACCGTCATCCCGGCCGCGCGGATCGGGGGCGGCGGTGGCGGGGGCAGCGGCTTCGACGAGGCGGGCCAGGAGAACTCCGGCGGCGGCTTCGGCGTCGGCGGCCGCCCGGCGGGTGCGTTCGTCGTCCGGGACGGCCGGGTCTCCTGGCAGCCCGCCGTCGACCCGAACCGGGTGATCGCCGTCGCCGGCGCGCTGCTCGGGATCTGGCTGCTCACCCGGTCCCGTCCCGCCCGGGCCCACCGGGGTGGCTGATCCGGCGTCCCGGATCCCCGGGGACGGGGAACCGCACACCGGGGCGGAGGGCTGGCTGCTGACCTACGAGGGGTACGACCCGGCGCAGGAAGCCCTCCGGGAGGTGCTCTGCGCGCTGGGCAACGGCCGGTTCGCCACCCGGGCCGCGGCACCCGAGAGCCGCGCCGACGGCGTCCACTACCCCGGGACGTACGCCGCCGGCGTGTTCGACCGGCTGGTCGACGAGGTCGACGGGCGGCAGGTGCCCAACGAGAGCATCGTCAACCTGCCCGACTGGCAGTCGCTGGCCTTCCGGCTCGGCGACGGCGGGTGGGTCGACCTCGCCGGTGCGGCCGTCTCCGGCTACGTCCAGGAGCTGGACCTGCGCCGGGGCGTCCTCACCAGGCGGTTCGTCGTCCAGGACGCCGAGGGCCGCCGCACCCGTGTCGCCCAGCGGCGGGTCGTCTCCATGGCCGCGCCCTGCCTGGCCGCCCTGGAGACGACCTTCCGCGCCGAGAACTGGTCGGGCACCGTGACCGTCCGCTCCGGCCTGGACGGCCGGGTGCGCAACTGCGGGGTGGCCCGCTACCGGGGCCTCCGGGGGGACCACCTGCGGGTGGAGGAGACCTCCACCGAGGGCGGGCTGCTCGTGCTCGTCGCGGAGACCGTCCAGTCACGCGTGCGCGTCGCGCTCGCGGCGCGGCACCGGGTGCGCGTGGACGGCACCGAGCACCCGGTCACCACCCGGACCACCACCCACGACGGCTACGTCGGCTGGGAGGCGGAGCTCTCCCTGCCCGACGGCGTGCCGGTCACCGTCGAGAAGACCGCGGCGCTGTGCACCTCGCGGGACCGCGGCGCGGGTGAACCGGGTGAGGCGGCGCGTGCCGAGCTGGACCGGGCCCCCGGTCTCCCAGAGGTGCTCGACGCCCACGTGCTCGCCTGGGCGCACCTGTGGCGGCGCTGCGACGTCGCCGTCACTGGCTCCCCCCGGACCTCGCTGGTGATCCGGCTGCACGTCTTCCACCTGCTGCAGACGATCTCCCCGCACAGCATCGACCTGGACGTCGGCGTCCCGGCCCGGGGCCTGCACGGCGAGGCCTACCGGGGGCACGTCTTCTGGGACGAGATCCTGGTGCTGCCGTTCCTCAGCGTCCGGCTGCCCGAGGTCTCGCGCGCGATGCTGCTGTACCGCTGGCGCCGGCTCCCGCAGGCGCGGGCGGCCGCCCGCGCGATCGGCCGGCGGGGCGCGATGTTCCCCTGGCAGAGCGGCTCCTCCGGCGACGAGGAGACCCAGCGGGTGCACCTGAACCCGCTCTCCGGCCGGTGGCTGGCCGACCGGTCGCACCTCCAACGGCACGTGGGCCTGGCGGTCGCCTGCAACACCTGGCGCTACGTCGAGGCGACCGGCGACGAGGAGTTCCTGTCCTCCTACGGGGCCGAGCTGATCTGCGACGTCGCCGCGTTCTGGGCCGACCTGGCCACCTACGACCGCACCGACGACCGGTACGACATCTGCGGTGTCATGGGCCCGGACGAGTACCACGACGCGCTGCCCTGGCGGGACACGCCGGGGCTCGACGACAACGCCTACACCAACGTCCTCGCCTCGTGGACCCTCACCCGGGCGCTCGAGTGCCTCGAACGGCTACCGGTCTGGCGGCGGGACGAGCTGCTGGACCTCCTCGGGCTCAGCCGGACCGATCTGGAGCACTGGGCGCACGTCAGCCGCCGGCGGCGGCTGTGCTGGCACGACGACGGCGTGCTGAGCCAGTTCCGCGGCTACGAGGACCTCGCGGAGTTCGACTGGTCCGGCTACCGCCGCCGGTACGGGGACATCGGCCGGCTGGACCGCATCCTGGAGGCGGAGGGCGACACGACCAACCGCTACCGGGTGTCCAAGCAGGCCGACGTGCTCATGCTGTTCCAGCTCCTGCCGGCCGACGAGCTGTACGCCGTGCTGGACCGGCTGGGGTACCGCTGGGACCGGCGGACGATCCCACGCACCGTGGCCTACTACCTGGCGCGGACGAGCCACGGCTCGACGCTGTCGAAGACGGTGCACTCCTGGGTGCTGGCCCGCAGCGACCGCCGCCGGGCGTGGACCTACTTCCTCGAGGCGCTGGACAGCGACATCACCGACGCCCAGGGCGGCACCACCGCCGAGGGCATCCACCTGGGAGCGATGGCGGGCACGGTCGACCTCCTGGTGCGCGGCTTCACCGGGCTGGAGACGCGGGGCGAGGCCCTGGGCTTCGACCCCTACCTCCCCGATGCACTTCACGAGCTGCGGTTCCGGCTGCGCTACCGCGACCACCCCGAGCTGGAGGTCGTGGTGGGGCACGACGCGCTGGTCGTGGGTGGCAGCTCCGCCCGTGCGACGACGCTGCCGGTGCGGGTGCGGGGCGGGGAGCACCGGATCGACCCGCGCGCCACCCTGGAGGTCCCGCTGCCCCGCCGGCGGGCCGACCGGCCCTGAACGCTCACAGCAGGCCGCCCGCCCGGAGGTTGAGCGCGGCGAGTGCGACGGTGAGGGCGATCCCGCCGACCGTGGCCAGGGCCAGCAGCAGGCGCCGGGCGCTCCAGCGCTGGATGCGGATCCTCGGGTGGTGCGGCAGCGAGGCGCGGAACTCCGCCAGCAGGTCGCGGCCGGACGCGTCGATCCGCCGGCGCAGCTGGCGGGGAACGGTGACCGACCCGGTGGCGGCGAAGGCCTCCGCCAGCTCCTGCTCGTCGAAGTACTGCCGCGCCCGTGCCAGCACCCGCTCGGTGCCGACGGCCAGCGCGAGGACGAGCAGCATGTTCGCCAGGTCCACCGCCTGCCGCCAGCGTGAGGGGCGCAGCTCACCGAAGGACACGTCGACGAGGACGGCCCGGGCCCCCTGCGCCAGCACGTTGGAGGGCTTGATGTCCCGGTGCGCGGCGCCGGCGGCCCAGAGCCGGCGGACCTGCACCAGCGCGTCGTCGACCAGCGCCTCCTCCACCGGCGCGTCGAGGACCTCCACGGCGTCGGGCACGAGCTCGGTGACCAGCAGGTACTCCCGCCCCGGCACGACCTCCACGACGCCGACGGGCTCGGGCACGCGGACGCCGGCGTCGCGCAGCAGGCGGAGCATGTAGTCCTCGTGCTCGACCAGGCGGCGGACGGAGGAGAACGGCGCCTCGTCCTCCAGCCGCCCGTAGCGGAGCACGCGGGCCAGCTTGTACCAGCGGTCCGAGTGCAGGTGGGTGCTCGAGTAGAGCTTGCCGAAGAGGAGGCCCTCCGGGGGACCGGCGATGCGCAACCGGCAGGGGGTCGATCCCGCCGAGCCGTCGAGCCGGTACGGCTCCAGGGCGGTCAGCCGCAGCCCCAGCTGCTCGCGCACCGCCCGGGACACGGCCGCGCACCGCTCACCGTCCAGCCGCAGGTGGGCCTTCACCTGCCGGCGGAACGTGACCGGGAAGGCGTCCTCGGGCGCCAGCACGTGGAAGGCGACGGCCGCCAGACCGCAGCCCAGCAGCGCGCTGAGGACCTCGGTCGACGCCACGTCGTGCCCGAGCGCCACCCGCCCGGCCGAGACGACGCCCAGGAGCAGGACGACGGCGGACCACCCCCACCTCCGCGCCGGTCCGGAGGGGGTCAGCACGAGGAGCGTCGCCGTCGCCACGGTGGCGAGCACGAGCAGGGGCCAGGCCGGCAGGTGGACCGCGTCGGGCGAGCCGGTGAGCTCGTCCCGGAAGGCCCGCGCCAGCGTCGCCGGCCCCAGGGCGAGCTGGGCGACGGCGGCGACGACCGACACGGTGCCCAGGTAGACCACCAGGTGCCGCCACCGCGTCGTCCACACGAGGACCAGCAGCACGGGGAACCACAGCACCCGGTAGCCGAGCACCCCGCCGAGCCGGTTCATGCTCTCCGCCCAGCCGGGGACCTGCTCCTCGGCGCCGAGGAGCAGGTCGCGTGCATCGCGGTCGAGGCCCGCCACCAGCTCCGGGTGGGCGCTGCGGACGAGCAGGCCGGCGACGGCCGCCACGACGGCGAGCGACCATGCCAGGACCACCCGCGGGAGCCGGCGGCGGCCCGTCGGCTCCAGTCCCGAGGGCCGGCGCCACCGGTCCTCGTCGGGCCACCGCGGGCGGCGCACGTCCGCACCGACGGCGTGGCCGCGGTCCTGGGTCTCCACCTGCCGTCCTCCCGCCCGTCCGCTCGGTCGCGTCCCGGCGGTGCTCCCCTTGGATCGTCGACCGGTCACGCTCGGGGCACGCGGGCCCGCCGTCCCGCCGCGCAGGGCCGAAGGTCCCTCCCGCGACCTCGCGTCGCCGTGGCCGCGCGACGCCGAAGGTCCCCGGGGGACGGGGTCGGGAGACCCCGGGCAGGCCCCCGGTGCGCGTCTAGCGTCGCCAGCACCGCCCGCCCGCCGTCCCGGGGAGTGCCCGTGCCACGCCTGCTGCCGCTCCTGCTGCTCGCCCTGCTCGGCGTCCTCGTCGGGGCCGTCGACGCCGCCCGGGGCGGCGACGGTGACCTGGTGGTGCTCCTGGCCGCCGTCGGCGTCGTGCTCGCGGCGGCGCTCGTCCTGGTGCTGCGCTCCCGGCACCGGATCGCGCTGCGTCCCGACCTCGCCACCTGGCTGCGCCGGCGGGCCGCGGCGACCGGCGAGCCGGCCGACCGGCTGGCCGACCGGTGCGTGGCCGCCTACCGCGCCGGGCTGACCACCGCCGGGGACGCGGGCCGGTGACCGTCACCACCGGTGTCCGGCGCGACGCCGTCGCCGAGCCGGTGGTGGTCCTCCGCCGCGGCAACCCCGCACCGCCCGGGGAGCTCGGCGGCAAGGCGGCCTCGCTCGACCGCCTGGTGCAGGCCGGGTTCCCGGTGCCTCCGACCGCGGTGGTCAGCGCCACCACCTACCGGTCGGTCGCCGCCCACCCCGACCTCGCCGGCCTGCTCGGCCGGCTGCGCGCCGGGGAGACCGTGCCCGCCGGCGAGGTCGACGCCGCGTTCCTCGCCGTACCGGTCCCGCCGTCCCTCGAGGAGCGGCTCGTGGCCACGGCCCGATCGGTCGGGGGTGGCGCCCCGGTGGCGGTGCGGTCGTCGGCGACCGTCGAGGACATGGCCGGGGCCTCCTTCGCCGGCCAGTACCGCTCCTCGCTGGACGTCCCGCCCGACGACGTCCTGCACGCGGTGCGCCTGACCTGGGCCTCGCTGTGGCACCCGGCCCCGTGCGCCTACCGCCGCGCGTGGGGCATCGGCAGCGACGACGTCGCCATGCCGGCGGTGCTCATGCGGATGGTCCCGGCGCGCTCGGCCGGCGTCGTGTTCACCGTCGACCCGGGCGGCTCTCCCGGCCAGGTGCGCGTCGAGGCCGTGCCGGAGCTCGGCGAGGCGCTCGTCTCCGGCGCCCGCACGCCCGACGTCTGGCTCCTCCCCCGGCAGCCGCCGGGCGAGGCGGCGGCCCCCGCCCACGTGCGGGAGGCGGCGGCCCTGGCCCTGCAGGTCGAGGCGGCGTCCGGCGGCCGGCCGCAGGACGTCGAGTGGGCCTGGGACGGCAAGCGGACGTGGGTGGTCCAGGCGCGGCCCATCACCACCGGGCCCGACCGCACCGACGACGGCGCGGACACCCCTGTCGACGACGCCGAGCTGACCACCGCCGGGATCGGCGAGACGCTGCCCGGCGTCCTCCCGCCGCTGGTGTGGGACGTGGCCTCCTTCCTCGTCGAGGAGGCGCTGCGCGACGTGCTCGGCCGGTCGTGGGGGCTGCCCGCCGACCGGTGCGGTCCCCACGAGCTGGTCCGCCGCGTGCGTGGGCGGGCCGCCCTGGACCTGGACCTGCTCAAGAGGGCCGCCCGCAGCGTCCCGGGCGGATCCGAGGCGGAGCTGGAGCGCCAGTACTTCGGCTCCGCCGAGCCCGACGCCGACGAGGGGGCGCCGGCGTCCCGGTGGCGGACCGCACGGGTCCAGCTCCGGGCGGGCGCGGCCCGGCGGCGCGCGACGGCGGAGGCCGCGGTCGTCCTGGCCGCCACCGACCAGCTCCTGGCCGATCCGCCCGCGCTGCCCGTGATGGCGATCCCCGACCTGCTGGCCTACCGCCGGAGGCTGGTCGACCTGGGCACCCGCGGCATGACGGTGGAGTTCGCCGTCGCCTCGGCGGCGGTGGGCGCCTACGCGGAGCTGGAGGCGACCCTCGCCGGGCACCTCGGCGAGCAGGAGGCGGCCTCCGCCGCGCAGCGGGTGACCTCCGGTGCCGGCGCGCGGCGCACGCGGTCGGCCGGCACCTCCCGCTCGGTGTTCGCCGGCCCGACGTGGGCCGAGGGCGGGCAGGAGTCCCTCCCTGCGCACCGGTCCCGCCGGGTCGAGCGGGAGACGGCACGGCGCGAGCTGGAGCGGCGGCTGACCGGGCAGCGGTCGTGGCGGCGGGTGCGGATCCTCACGGGGCAGGTCGTCGACGTGCGGCTGCACGTGCTCCGCCGGCTCGTGACCGACGCGAGCGACGGGCTGGCCCGCCGGGAGAACGTCAAGGCTGCGGTCCTGGCCCTCGGGGGCGAGGTGCGGCGCGTGCACCTGGAGCTCGGCCGGCGGCTGACCGGGGCGGGGGCGCTGCCCGATCCGGAGGCGGTCGACCTGCTGCGCGAGCACGAACTCGCGCCGGCGCTGGCCGGTGCCCCGCCCGCGCCGGCCGAGCTCGCCCGCCGGCGGCGCTGGCTGCGGCAGCGTGAGGAGGAGCCGCCGTTGCCGGTCCGGTTCACCGGCGACCCCGGCACCGCGCCGGGCGCGGTGCCGGTGGGGGACCGCCTCGACGGCTGGGCCGCCGCACCGGGCCGGCACACCGGGCGGGCGCACGTCCTGCGCGCACCGGACCCGGACCTCCTCGAGCCCGGGGAGGTGCTCGTGGCCGCCGCGACGGACGCGGGGTGGTCCCCGCTGTTCCTCCGCGCCGGCGCGATCGTCGTCGAGCGGGGCGGGCCGCTGTCCCACGCGGCGATCGTGGCCCGCGAGCTGGGTGTGCCGGCGGTGCTCAACGTCGCCGGCGCCACGAGCGTGCTGGACGGCCGCGCCGTGACCGTGGACGGGGACGCCGGGACCGTCGTCCTGCACGCCGGGGACGGCGCGCACGGGACCGGCGCCCGGGACGCGGGGGTGGCCCCGTGAGGCGCCGGGTCCGCGAGGACTGGTGGGCGCAGGCCGACGTCGACCGGGCGCAGATCTTCGTGCCCGCCATCATCGGCGCCGGCATACTCGTCTCCGCCTTCACGCTGGTGCGCGACGCCCTGCACGGCCGCAACCGGCGGGGGCGGGACCGGCGAACGTCGCTGCAGGGCCTGGCCACGGCGCACGGCGTCCGGACCGGCGACCCCCCGGAGGCCGCGCTCCCGGCCGGTCTCCGGCTCCGCGTCCACTACCTGCTGCTGGCCCTGAGCGCCGGCGCGCTGGCGGTCTACGGGGCCCGGGGCGCGACGAAGAACTACACCCAGGCCGCGGGCATGTTCGGCGCCGGGGTGTCGTGGCTGTACGCCCTCCTCCTCCTCGCCGCCGGAGCGATGGCCGCCCTCGCCATCACCTCCCTGGTCCTCCTCGTCCGCTGGCCCGACGTCCCCGGGCCGGTCCGGCCGCTGCTGGTCAGCACCCCGCTCGGCCGGCGGCCGCCGGCACCGGGCGCCCCGTCCGGGCTCGGGGTGCTGCTGCTCGGCTGGGCCGCGGTGCTCACCGGCGCCGCCGCGGCCCAGTTCACCTTCACCGTCGCGGGGGCACCCCAGCTGCTCGAGGGGGTGGACGAGACCGTGCCGGAGCTGCCCGGGTGGACCGGGCTGCCCCTGGAGCTGGTCGGCACGGTGCCTGTCGCCGTCGCGCTGTCGGTCCTGGTCGGCCTGCTCACCCGGCGCTGCCCGCCGTTCGCGCTCGGGCAGCTGACCGTGGTGGGCCTCTCCCTGGGGGCGCACCTGTGGTTCACCGACGCGGTGGAACGCGCCCACCCGCCCGACGGTCCGCTCGCGGGCCTGCTCGACTCGCTGCCCAGCGGCCCCGCCCTGCAGGCGACGCTGCTGGCCGGGTTCGTCCCCCTCGCCGTCCACGTGCGCACCCGCCGGCGCGGGCCGGCGCTGGCCGTCCTCGGCGGCACCGCCGCGCTCCTGGCCGGCTACGCGGTCCAGCTCGTGCGCGACCGGCTCTACTGGCCCTCGGACGTCGGCGCCGGCGTGCTCATCGGCACGGCGCTGGTGCTCGGCACCTGGTGGGCGCTGGAACGGCGCGGGCTGCACCGGGACTGCAGCGGATGCCCGTGGCAGCCGGCCGGTGCCACCCCGACCCCGGGCCTGGTGAGCCTGGGGCCCGCGCGTGAGCGGACCGTCCGGCGCCTGGCCCGGGCGTGGCTGGCCGGGGCGCTGGCGTTGTTCGCCGTCCTCGCCCTGGTGGAGGGGCTGCCCACCAGCCCGGAGGGCGACACGATGGGTGCGGAGCTGTCCCGGACCCTCCAGCTCGGGCTGCTCGCGCTGGCCGCGGTGGGGCTGCTGGTGGCGCTGCGGTCCGAGGCCGTCGGCGCCCTGCTGGCCGCCGTCGCCGGCACGGCCCTGGGCATCTTCGCCGCCATCACGTACCAGCCGTGGGTGAGCCTGCTCGTCGGTGCCGTCTTCCTGCTGCCGGCCGTCGGCTTCTGGCTGGTCTGGCAGCACCGCAGCTCGCTGCGGGCGGTGACCACCCTGGCGCTGGTGCTCGGCGGCACCTACGGCGCCGCGGCGGCGGTGTACGAGCGGCTCTTCGGGCCGGCGCACCCCGTCTCCGCCACCCTGCCGCTCGAGGTGGACCGGGTGCTCTGGGCCTGGTCCGGCGGCGTGACCGGGCGGTCGGCACAGGTGGTCGCCGGCCTGGCGGACCCGTCCTCCACCGCCCGCCTGGCGGTGACCCCGGTCGACGGCGGCGCACCGCGGCGCTCCGCCGCCGTCGCCCCCACCGCACGCGGCGTCGTCCGGCTCGCCGTCGACGGCCTGTCGCCCGGCACGGCGTACCGCTGGACGGTCGAGGTCGACGGCCGGCCGGACGAGGGGCGCGGCCGGGGCGGCTTCCGGACCGTCCCCGAGGGCCCGGCGTCGTTCACCCTCGCGGTCGCCGGCTGCGCGCGCACCGGCTCCAGCGGGGCGGTGTTCGACGCGATCGCCCACGTCGACCCGCTGCTCTACCTCCAGACCGGCGACCTGCACTACGCGGACGTCTCCCGGGACGACGTCGGCGCCTTCGGCGACCGGTACGAGGACGTGCTCACCGCCCCGGCCCAGGCGGCGCTGTACCGCGAGGTCCCGGTGGCGTACGTGTGGGGTGACCACGACTTCGGCGGGGACGGGTCCGACGCCTCCTCCCCCGTCGGGCCGGCCGCGCGGCAGGCCTACCGCGAGTACGCGCCGCACCACCCCCTGCCGGACGAGGGCGCCGTGTACCAGGCCTTCACCGTGGGCCGGGTACGCGTCGTCATGACCGACACCCGGTCCGAGCGCACCGCGACCTCGATGCTCGGCGCCGAGCAGAAGGCCTGGCTGGCCGACGAGCTGGTGCGCGCCGCGCGCACCCACGCGGTCGTGCTCTGGGTGAACCCCGACCCGTGGGTGGCGCCGGCCGGACCCGGCCGGGACGACTGGGGCGGCTACGCCGACGAGCGGCGCGAGCTGGCCGACGTCGTCGCCGGTGCGGGCATCGAGAACCTCGTCATGCTGTCGGGGGACGCGCACATGGTCGCCGTCGACGACGGCACCCACACCGGCTACGCCACCGCGGGCGGGCCGGGGTTCCCGCTGCTGCACGCGGCGGCGCTGGACCGCCCGGGCTCGGTCAAGGGTGGGCCGTACAGCGAGGGCGCCTTCCCGGGGGCCGGCCAGTTCGGCACGGTCGCGGTGGCGGACGACGGCGGGCCCACGGTGACCGTCACCCTCGCGGGCTGGACGTGGGAGGGCGAGCAGCTGGTCTCGCACACCGTGACGGTGGCCGCGCCGCCCGGCTGACGCAGTGCGGGAGGTCCCCCGGCCCGGGCCGGAAGACCCTGCTGCCGAGGGCGGCCACGGGGGTGCACTCCTGGGGTGACCACGCAGCTGCAGGTGGGCAGCCGGGACCTGGGACCGGGCGGCTCGGGACCGCCGCGGGCCGGCCGCTCCCCGGTGCACCGCTACCACGTCGACCTCGTCCGCGTCCTCCTCGGCGCGGCGGTGCTCGGCCTCGGGTTCCTCGTCGCGCAGCGCGGTGAGCTGCCCACCTTCGAGCGCGACCTGTTCCAGCTGGTCAACGGCCTGCCGGCGGGCATCTTCCCGGTGGTGTGGGTGGTCATGCAGCTCGGCAACGCGGTGGCCGTCCCGGTCCTCGCGGCCGCCGCGCTCGCCGCCCGCCAGGTGCGCATGGCGCGGGACCTGCTGGTCTCCGGGCTGCTCGCCTACGTCGCGGCCGACCTGGTGAAGGGAGTGGTCCGGCGGGAGCGGCCCGGCGGCTTCGCCGTCGAGGTGAACTTCCCCGAGGGCCCGGTGGGTGGCCTGGGCTTCATCTCCGGCCACTCCGCGGTCGCCGCCGCCCTGGCGACGGCCGCGGTGCCCTACCTCTCCCGCCGCATGCGGCGCGTCGTCTGGGTGCTGGCCTGGTCGGTGGCGCTGGGCCGCATCTACGTGGGCGCCCACCTGCCCCTCGACGTCGTCGGCGGCGTCGCCGTCGGCTGGGCCATCGGCTCGCTGGTGCACTGGGTCTTCGGGGTGCCACGGCGCGAGGTCGACCCGCGCCGGCTGAGCGGCCTGCTGACCCGGCTGGGCATGCCCGTCCGGGACCTCTGCCCGGCCGAGGTCGATGCGCGCAGCTCGCACCCCTTCGAGGCCACGACCGCACACGGCTGGCGGCTGTACGTGAAGTACCTGGAGCCGGACCGCGCCGAGCGGGACTGGCTGTACCGCCTCTACCGGCTGCTGGCCGTCCGGGACGTCAAGGACGCCGACGCCGTGGCACCCCTGGGGCAGCAGGCCGAGCACGAGGCGGTCGCCGCGATGACCGCCCGGGAGCGCGGGGTGCGGACGCCGCGCATCCTCCTGGCCCGGGGCGACGACCGCGGCGCCGTCGTCGTGCAGGAGTTCCTCCCCTCCCGGCCGCTCGACGAGCTCCCGGCCGAGGCCCTCACCCCGGAGCTGCTGGACGCGGTCTGGGAGCAGGTCGGCCTGCTGCGCCAGGCGCGCGTCGCCCACCACGACCTGGTCGCGGGCAGCGTCGTCGTCGACGACGTCGGCCGGCCCTGGATCGTCGACTTCGGCAACGCCCTCACGGGCGCCTCCGACGACTCGCTGGCCGGGGACGTCGCCGAGCTGCTGGCCGCCCTCGCCCTGCTCGTCGAGCCCCGGCTGGTGGTCGCGTCGGCCGTGGACCGGCTCGGACCGGCACCGGTCGCCGCGGCGCTGCCCGCCCTCGCCCCGCTCAGCCTCTCCTCGGCGACCCGCGCCCGGCTGCGGGCCCGGCCGGACCGCCTGCACCTGCTGCGCGCCGAGATCCGGGCGCGGCTCGGCCTGCCCGACCCCGACCGCCCGGAGTTCGCGCCTGCCGGCTGGCCGGCGCGCACCGCCGTGGCCGTGGGCTCGCTCGGTGCCCTCGTGGGTGTGCCGCTGCTGGCCGGGGCCGGCCCGATGGCCGAATCCGTCGAGCGCGGTGGCTGGCGGTGGCTCGGCGCTGCCGTGGCGCTGGCGGTCCTCGCCCGCGCGGCGATGGCCGTGGGCGCGTTGCTGACCGTGGAGCGGCGGATCGCCCTGGGCCGGACGTACGGCGCCGGGATGGTGGCCGACAGCGCCATGCTGCTGCACGGTCACGACGGATGGCGGCGCGCGGCCGCCCGCTTCCTGGAGCGGGCCGGGGTGCTGCCGGAGGCGGCCCGGGCGGCCCTGGCCCGGTTCACCGCCGGGGCCGTGGTCGCCGCCGTCCTGGTCGCCGTGGCGACGTTCGCCCTCGCCGTGGTGGAGGGTCGGCTGACCGGCTGGCGCACGCCCGAGGCGCTGGTGCCCGCCGTCCTCGTCGGGCTCGGGGCGTGGGCGCTCGTGCTCACCGGGCAGTGGCTCGCCCTGCGCGGGTCGGGGGCGACCCCGGCCCGGACCGCGCCACGGGAGGACGTCGGGCAGGCGCTGCGCGACCTGCTGTCGCTCCGCCGGCAGGGCGTCGAGCGGCCGCCGTGGCGGCGCGGTGCCCAGCTGGCGTGGACGGTCGCGGGCGTCTTCCTCGAGGCCGCCGTCCTGGCCGCGGCGCTGCACAGCGTCGGCGGTCAGGTCGCGCTTCTCGCGACCGCGACGGTCTACGGCGCGCTCCACCTGCTGTGGTCGGTCGTCCCCGTCACGGCCGCACCCGGTGCCGCCGACGTGGCGCTGCTGCTGGCCCTCACCGGGCTGGGGGCGCCGCTGGCCAGCGCCTGCGCCGCGGTGCTGCTCTTCCGGCTGCTCACCTTCTGGCTGCCGGCCGCGGCGGGAGCCGCCCTCACCGCCTGGTTCGAGCACCGCTTCGGGCTGTGAGCACGCCTCTCCCCGGCCGGTCCCGCCCCGGTCGCGCCCGGGCGGTCCTCACCGGCCGGGTCGCGCGGGCGCTCCTCACGGTCGGCGTCCTGGTGGTCGTCTTCGCCGGCATCCTGCCCCGCATCGCCGACTACGACCGGGCGTTCGGCCTGGTGCGCGCGCTCACGTGGCGGGAGGTGGTCCTCGTCGCCGCCGTGGCCGCGGTGAACCTGGTCTCCTACGCGCCCCTCTGGATGGCCGCCGTACCCGGGCTGCGGCTGGGCCGGGCGGTCCTCGCCGACCAGGCGTCCACCGCGATCGCCAACACCGTGCCGGCCGGGTTCGCCTTCGGGGTGGGGACGACGGCGGCGATGTACCACTCCTTCGGCGTGCCACCGGCGGCCATCGCGCGCGCGGTCACGCTCACCGGCGTCTGGAACAACCTCGTCAAGCTCGCCATGCCGGCGGTGGCGCTCGGTGGTCTGGCGCTCGCCGGCGACACCTCGCCGGCCCTGGCGACCGCGGCCGCCCTCGGCAGCGGCCTGCTCGTGCTGGCCGTCGCCGCCCTGGTGCTGGCCCTCACGTCCCACCGGGCCGCCGCGACGCTGGCCTCGGGGGCGGAACGGCTGTCGGCCCGGGCACTGCGCCGGTGGGGGCGCCGACCTCCCTCCGGCTGGGTGGCGCGCACCGAGACCTTCCGGACGGAGTCCCTGGGGCTGGTCCGCGACCGGTGGCACCTCCTCACCGCCGCAGCGGTGGGCAGCCACACGGCCCTGTTCGTCCTCCTGCTCGTCTGCCTGCGGACCGTCGGCGGGGAGGGCGCCGGCGTCCCCTGGCTCGCCCTCCTGGCCGTCTTCTCGGTCACCCGGCTGGTGACCGCGGTACCGATCACCCCCGGAGCGCTCGGCATCGCCGAGCTCAGCTACGTCGCGGGGCTCACGGCCGTCGGCGTGGACGCGGCCGCGGCGGCCGGGGCGGTGCTCGACTTCCGGCTGCTCACCTGGTTCCTGCCCATCCCGCTGGGCGCGCTCGCCTGGGTGCTGTGGCGCCGGGGTGCGGGTCGGGTGACCGCTCGCGTGCCGCAGGGCGCCGTGGTCCGGGGGTGACCGTGGACGTGCGGCGCCGGTGGGCCGATGCCGCCACCGTCGCCGGTGGTGCGGCGATCGCGGGGCTCTGCGCGCGGGTGGTGGCGCCGGGCACCGTGGGCGACCTCGAGCGCCGGGTGTTCGAGCTGGTCAACCACCGCTCCGACGTCTGGCAGTGGCCGCTGTGGTCGGTGCAGCTGGTCGGGGTGCTGGGCATGCCGCTGCTCGTCGCGACCGGCGCGCTGGTGCTCCGCCGGTGGCGCCTCGCCGGTGCGCTGGTGCTCCTCGTGCCGCTCAAGCTCCTCGTCGAACGGGCGGTGCTGAAGGAGCTGGTGCACCGCGAGCGCCCGGGGACGACGATCCCCGGAGCGGTGCTGCGCGACGTCCCCTCAGCGGGCGCCTCGTTCCCCTCGGGGCACGCGATCATCGCCTTCGGGATCGTCGTGCTGCTGCTGCCCCACCTCCCGCGAGGCCGCTGGCGGGTGGCGGTGGTGGTCCTGGCCGTGCTGAACTCCGCGGCGCGCGTCTACCTGGGCGGGCACGCGCCGCTGGACGTGGTGGGTGGCGCCGCGACCGGCGCGGCGCTGGGGGCCGTGCTCAACCTCGGGGTGGGCGTCCCCCGCCGGACGGCGGAGCCACGGCCGGCCGGCCGGCCCGCTCACGGGTGACGGCCCCACCGACCGGCGCACCGGGGCCGATCGTCACCTGCGACCACGACCGTCGCCCCTGACCCGCCGCATCCGGTCCCGCGACCATCGGGTGGTCACGCGCCACCCGCCGGAGGGACCGGGCACGCCGATCCACCTCCGCCCGTCCCCCGCCGGCACGGGTGCGTGGTCCGCCGGTGCCCCGGCGGCGTCGCGACCGCTCGGAGGTCAGGGTGAGCACGGTGCGCCAGGCCCGCTGGACGGGCATCGCCCTCGCCGCGGCGGCGCTGGTGGCCCTCGTCGTGGCGGTCGTGCTGGCGGGGGGTGGGGGATCCGGCGACCGCGCCGCGGACGGCACCGGATCCGCCCCGGCGACCACCACCGTGCCGCCCTCGACGGTGCCGCCCTCCGCCGTCCCGCCCGAGCCGTCCACGAGCCCGGCGCCGTCCACGAGCACGGTGCCGGGTCCGCCGGCCACCGTGCCGCCGGCCTCCCCCTCCCCTCCGGCGGCCGCGGTCCCCGCGGCGCTCCGCGGCCAGGACGTCTCCACCGTCCCCACCGACCGGCGGGTGGTGGCGCTCACCTTCGACGCCGGGGCCGGCAGCTCGGGCCTCGCCTCGATCCTCCGGACGCTCGCCGACGAGCGCGTGCCGGCGACGTTCTTCCTCACCGGCCGCTGGGCCGCGGCCGATCCCGCCGGCGTCGAGGCCATCCGCGCCGCCGGGCACCGCATCGGCAACCACTCGGCCACCCATCCCCACTTCACCGGGCTGTCCACCGCCGCGATCGCCGCGGAGGTGCGCGGCGCGGAGGCCACGCTGCGAGCCGCCGGGGTCGATCCGCGGCCGCTGTTCCGCTTCCCCTTCGGGGACCGCGACGCCCGCACCGTCACCGCGGTCAACGACCTGGGGTACGTGGCGGTGCGGTGGACCGTGGACACGCTCGGCTGGCAGGGCACCAGCGGCGGCCGCACCGCCACATCGGTCGTCGACCGGGTGATGGGTGCGCTGCAGCCCGGCGAGATCGTCCTCATGCACGTCGGCGCGCACCCCGAGGACGGCAGCACGCTCGACGCCGACGCGCTGCCGGCGCTGGTCGACCGGATCCGCGCGGCCGGCTACGGGTTCGTCACCCTCGACGCGCTGTTCCCGGGCTGACGCCGGCGAGCTCGTCGAGGCGGCGCTGCAGGGCCTCCCGGAGCACGGGGAGGTCGGTCACCGCGCCCGCATCGGCGACAGCGGTGACCGTGAGCGTGCCCGCGTAGGACAGGGCGGTGAAGGAGACCGTGAGGTTGCCGGACTCCCCCACCGCCACCGGCACCACCGCGGTGACCGGGACGCCCCCGAGGGACCGGGGCACCGGCGGCCCGGCGACGTCGCTCACCAGGGTGTGCATGCGGCGCTGCCGCCGCAGGTACCAGCGGTAGCACCCCCCGGCGGCCAGCACGCGGAACACCGGGCCGAGGAGCGCCGGGAGGGACGGGCCGGCGGCCTGCTCCCGCCGCGCCGCCACCACGCCGGCGACGGTGCGCAGCCCCTCCTCGGCGCCCCCGCCCACGGGCACAGCCACGACCAGCGGGGCCGCCGCGTTGCCCGGCCGGTCCGCCCGGGCGGTCCGGCGCCCGGACACCATGACGGCGACCCGGAGCACGTCGAGGTGCTCCCCGCGGTGCCGCAGGAGGTCCCCGAGCGCCGCGGCGACCGCCGCCAGCAGCGCGTCGTTCACCGATGCGCCGGAGCGGTGCGCCGTCGCCCGGAGCGGGGCGAGCGCGGCGCGCGCCACCGCGAGGGCCACCCTGCCACCCGTGGGGGCCAGCAGTGAGCAGGGCGCGGCGGCGCCGGGGTGCGCCCCGCCCCCGGCCGACAGCGCCCGTCGCAGCTCGGGGAGGGCCCGGCGGAGCCGGCGGACCCCGGCGATCCGCGCCCGCCACGCGTCGGCGACGAGGCGGGCGTAGGCGGGCCGCGACGTCCCGGCCGGGCTCCCCACCGGCGGGGCGTCGTGGCCGTCGAGGAGGCGGTCGAGCACCGCCATCCCGCCGATCCCGTCGAGGACCGCGTGGTCGACGACGAGCAGCACCGCTGCCCGGCGGTACCCGGTCAGGATGGTGGCCGACCACAGCGGGCGGTCCCGCGGCAGCCGGCGGCCCACGACGTCGGCGGCCAGCCCGAGCAGCGCGTCCTCCTCGCCGGGCCCCGGCCACGGCAGGTGCCGCACGTGCCGGTCCGGCGCGAAGGCCGGGTCGTCGACCCAGACGGGCGGGCCGGCCAGGGGCGGGGCGGCGAGCAGGCGCCGGCGCAGCCGCGGCACGGACGCCAGCCGCGACACCAGCAGCCGCTCGACGGCGTGCAGGTCGTCCGCCGGGCCGGTGCCCAGGAGCAGGAGGACCCCCAGCTGCCCGGGTCGTCCCCGGCGCCCCATGGCCGCCATGGCCCGGTCGGCCGGCGAGGCCCGGTCGATCGGCTGGTCGGTCGCCACGCGTCCCTCCCCGGCAGTCGTGCGACGACGCTGCCCACCCGGGTCCGGCCCGGGGAGGGCCGAAGGTCGCCGACCACGGGGGCCGCTCGACCCGGACCGGAGGACTTCCGCACCGGGACCCACCGGCGGCCGGTCCCCGACGCTGGACCGCGGTCGGGTCACCGGCCCGCTGCCGCCGTCCGGATCCGGAGCGCCCGATGCCCGACGAGGGCTCCCTCCCCTCCCCCGCCCAGATGCGGCGGCGTCGACGGTTCGCGCACCACCTGCTGGTCTTCGCGACCGTCAACGCCGCCCTCGTGGTGGTCTGGGTCGTCGGCGCCCTCGCGACCGGCTCCTGGTTCCCGTGGCCGCTGGTACCGGTCGCGGTCTGGGGCGCGGTGCTCCGCCTGCACCGGCGCAGCGCCTACGCCGACCAGGACGCGGCCCACCGGGACCGCGCGTGACCGGGGACGTCGCGGCCGCCACCCCGGCCGGCCTGTCCTCGGCAGAGGTGGCGGGACGTCGGCCCGAGGGCGGGAACCGGCTGCCGGTGGAGGGACCGCCCCCACCGGTGCGGCTGCTGGCCGCCCAGCTGGTGCACTTCTTCGCGCTGCTGCTGTGGGCCGCCGCCGGGCTGGCCTTCGTCGGCGGCATGCCGGAGCTGGGCGTGGCGATCGCGGTGGTCGTCGTCCTCAACGGCGTGTTCGCCTTCGTGCAGGAGTACCGCGCCGACCGGGCCGCCGAGGCACTCCGGGACCTGGTGCCCCACCGGGTGACGGTCGTCCGCGACGGCGTGCGCCGGCAGGTCGACGCCGTGGACCTGGTCCCGGGCGACCTGGTGCTCCAGGAGGCGGGTGACCGGGTGGCGGCCGACCTGCGGGTGGTCGAGTCGCACGGGCTGCGGGTCGACGAGGCGCTCCTCACCGGGGAGAGCGAGCCCGTGGGCAAGGACGCCGGCGACCCCCTGTCGGCGGGTTCCTTCGTCGTCGAGGGCGAGGCCTCCGCCGTGGTGACCGCGATCGCCGGCGACACCCGCCTGGCATCGATCGCCCGCCTGACCCGCACGGTCGAACGCGCCAGGACACCGCTGGCGCGGGAGCTCCACCGCGTCGTCCGCACGGTCACCGTGCTGGCGGTGGGCATCGGCACCGTCTGCTTCCTCACCGGCACCTGGCTCGGCCTGCCCGCCGGCGAGGGCTTCCTCTTCGCGGTCGGGGTCACCGTGGCGCTGGTCCGCCGGCTGGAATCCGTGGAGACCCTGGGCTCCACCACCTTCATCTGCACCGACAAGACCGGGACCCTCACCCAGAACCGCATGGCGGTGGTGCGGGTCTGGACGCCGGCGGGCGACGTGGCGGTCGAGGGCACCGGTTACGAGCCGGTGGCCGAGGTCCGCGGCGTCGAGGCCGCGGTGACGGCCGCCGGTCGGCTGGCGCGGACGGCGGCCGCGTGCTCCACCGGCCGGGTCCACCGGGACGACGACGGCGGCTGGGTCGCGGTCGGCGACCCGATGGAGGCGGCGCTGGACGCGCTGGCGCGTCGGCTCGGCGTCCCCGGCACCAAGGCCGGCGCACCGCCGGGCGCCCGGCGGTTCACCTTCGACCCGCGGCGGCGCCGCATGTCGGTCTGGTCGGACGGCACGCTCGCGCTCAAGGGGGCACCGGACAGCGTGCTGCCCCGGTGCACCGCCCCGGGCGGCGCCGCCGACGAGGCGGCCCGCATGGCCGCCGACGGGTTGCGCGTGCTCGCCGTCGCCCGCCGCTGCGGCCCGCTGCCGGACGGTGCGGACGCCGACGCCGCCGAGCGGGACCTGGAACTGCTGGGCCTGGTCGGGCTGGAGGACCCGCCCCGACCCGGCGTCGACGAGGCGCTGAGCCGCTGCCGGACCGCCGGCATCGCCGTCGCCATGATCACCGGGGACTCGGGCGCGACGGCGACGGCGATCGCCCGCCGGACCGGGCTCTGGCGCCCGGGCAGCCGGGTGCTCGCCGGCCGGGACCTGCCGGCCGACGAGGCCGCGCTGGGCGAACTGCTCGACGCCGACGGCACGGTGGTCTGCCGCGTCGCGCCCGAGGACAAGCTGCGCATCGCCCGCGCGCTGCAGGCCCGCGGCCACGTCGTCGCCATGACCGGCGACGGGGTCAACGACGGCCCGGCGCTGCGCGCCGCCGACATCGGCGTGGCGATGGGCGTGAGCGGGACCGACGTGGCGCGCCAGGCCGCCGACCTCGTGCTGCTGGACGACCACTTCGCGACGATCGTCGACGCCGTCCGCCAGGGCCGGGCGACCTTCGCGAACATCCGCCGCTTCCTCACCTACCACCTGACCGACAACGTCGCCGAGCTCACGCCGTTCGTCGTCTTCACCGTCACCGGCGGCTCGGTGCCGCTGGCGCTCGGCGTGCTGCAGGTGCTCAGCCTCGACATCGCCACCGACCTGCTGCCGGCCCTGGCCCTGGGCGCGGAACCGGCCTCGGCCCGCGTGCTCGACGGCCCGCCGCCGCGCCGGCGGCTG
The DNA here is from genome assembly GCF_021698995.1 of Blastococcus sp. KM273129. Classification (NCBI taxonomy): domain Bacteria; kingdom Bacillati; phylum Actinomycetota; class Actinomycetes; order Geodermatophilales; family Geodermatophilaceae; genus Blastococcus; species Blastococcus sp. KM273129. The sequence goes on from NZ_SSXB01000008.1 coordinate 55,847, forward strand.
GTCGACGGCGCCCTGCTGCGCCGGGCGCTCCTGGTCCTCGGGCCGGTCGAGGCCACCATGGCGATGGCCGCCTTCCTGGCGGTGCTGCTCCCGGCGGGCTGGTCCTACGGCGCCGAGGTCCCGGCCGGCACCCTGGCCGCCGCCTCCGGGGCGGCCTTCGCGGCGGTCGTGCTCGGCCAGTTCGGGAACGCGTTCGCCTGCCGCAGCACCACCCGCCCCGCGTGGCGGGTACCTCCGCGCACCAACCCGCTGCTGGCGTGGGCGGTCGCGGTCGAGCTGCTCGTGCTGGTGGCGGTCCTCGCCGTGCCACCGGTCGCCGGCCTGCTGGGCCAGGCCGTCCCTCCCCTGGCGGGGCTCGTGGTGGCGGTCGCCGCCGCGCCCGCGGTGCTGCTCGCCGACGCCGTGGTGAAGGGGGCAGCGGCGCGGCGGCACCGGGCCGGCGTCGGCTGAGCACCGGGCCCGTCGCGCTCTGCCTGCGTGCTGCCCGGTGCGGCCGGTGGTCATCCGTCGGTGGGGACGTTGGTCGGCGCGGCAGGGGGTCCGGCGTCAGCGGCGCCGCCGCGCGCGACGGTCGATCCTGGGAGGACCGTGCCACCCCGAGGAGGGACCGTGCTCCCTGGCAGACCTCCGGACCCGCGGCGCACCGCCCGGGCGCTCCAGGACGCGGCCGTCGCCGCCCTCCTCGCCCCCTCGGCGAACGGCGCCCGGCCGTGGCTGGTGCGGGTGCGACCGGGGTCGCTGGAGCTGCGCGCGGACCGCTCCCGCAGATCGTCCGTGCCCGACCGACGGGCCCGCGAGCCCCTGCAGGGCGCCGGGGCCGCGCTGCTCGACGCCCGCGTGTCCCTGGCCGCCGCCGGCCTCGCCGTCGAGGTGCGCCGCCTCCCGCTGGCCACGGATCCCCAGCTGCTCGCGGAGGTGTGCCCCGTCGCGGGGTCACCGGACCCCGCCCTCGCCGCCCTGGGCCCGGGGACGGCTCCGGTCCCCGCCGCCGGCGAGCCGTGGCCGGGCCCGCTCGAGCCCACCCCCGCCCGGCTGCCACCGGAGCTGGTGCGCGCGCTCGTGGAGGCGGCCTCGGCCGAGGACGTCACGCTGGTCCCCGTGGACCGCGAGGACCGGCTGCGGTTGCTCGCCGACCTCGTCCGGCTCGCCGAGCCCGGCCCGCGCGCCGGCCACGCCGATCGTGCGGAGCCGGTGGACGTCAGGCCCGGCGCGGGGCAGACCGTGGTCCTGCTGGCCACCGCCCGGGACGACGAGCTCGCCTGGCTGAGGTCCGGCGAGGCGCGCCGGCGCGTGCTCCGCATCGCCGGCGCCCGCGGCTGGACCGGAGATCCGCTGCACCAGGTGGTCGAGGTGCCGGTGGTGCGCATGCAGGTCCGCTCGGCGCTGAGCTGGCACGCCCACCCGCAGGACCTGCTCCGCCTCGGCCGCGTCACCGCGCCCCCGGCCGGCACGGCGGCACGCGGCCGCGCCACCCCCTCGACGGGCTGATCGCGGGACCGGCCCGGTCAGGCGTGCAGGACGGCCGCGCCGCCGAAGCGGCCGTGCGCCAGGTCGGCCAGCGCACGGGGGGCCTCGGCCATGGGGTAGGGCACCGTCGTCGCGGTGATCCCGAGCCGGGCCGCCAGCCGGAGGAACTCCTCGCCGTCGCGGCGGGTGTTCGCGGTGACGCTGCGCAGGCGGCGTTCCTGGAACAGCTCCGCCGCGTAGTCCAGCCCCGGGACGGCGGAGAGCCAGATACCGGCGACGGCCAGCGTCCCCCCGCGGTCCAGCGCCCGCAGTGCGACGGGCACGAGCTCCCCGGCCGGTGCGAACAGGATGGCGCCGTCCAGCGGCTCCGGTGGCGCGTCGGCCGCCCCGCCGACGGAGTCCGCCCCCAGCGCCCGCGCGAGCTCCTGGTTGTGCCGGCCGCGGGTCAGCACGTGCACGCGCAGCCCCTGCGCGAGGGCCACCTGCGCCGTCAGGTGCGCACTCCCCCCGAAGCCGTAGATGCCCAGCCGCCCGCCGGGCGGGACCTCGGCGCAGCGGAGCGCCCGGTAGCCGATGATGCCGGCGCACAGCAGCGGTGCGGCCTGCTCGTCGGTCAGCCCGTCGGGCAGCGGGTGGGCGAACGCCTCGTCGACGAGGCACGCCTCGGCGTAGCCGCCGTCGACGTCCCACCCGGTGAACCGGGGGGCCGTGCAGAGGTTCTCCCGCCCGTCCCGGCAGAACCGGCAGGTGCCGTCGGTCCGGCCCAGCCAGGCGACCCCCACGCGGGCGCCCACCGCGAACCTGCCGGCGCCCGGACCCAGCGCGTCCACCCGCCCGACCACCTCGTGCCCGGGGACGACGCCGGGACGGCGCGGCGGGAGGTCCCCCTCGACCAGGTGCAGGTCGGTCCGGCACACCCCGCAGCAGCTGACCGCGACGCGGACCTGGCCCGGGCCCGGCTCGGGCAGCGGCTTCTCGACGCGGCGCAGCGGCACCCGGTCGACGGGCGCCGGTGCGTCGAGCACCCACGCGAGCACCGCGACCGGCTCAGCCCTGGGTGGCGGCGGCGGCCATGGCCGGCCCGGCCGCCTCCTCGGTCCGCGGCGGGTGCACCACCATGACCGGGCACTCCGCCCGGACGACGGTGCGCAGCGCCACCGACCCGAGCACGATCCCGGCCAGCCGGCTCCGGCTGCGGCTGCCCACCACGAGCAGCGCGGCCCCTCGCGCCCGGTCGACCAGCACGTCGTCGGCCGGCCCGATGCCGGCCACCACCCGGACGTCCTCGCCGCGGGACGTGTCGAGCACCTCGTCGGCGACCTGCCGCCCGAACCGCTCGGCGTCCTCGCGCAACTCCCGCTCCGACGGACCGCTGTACGGCGCGAACTCCGTCCAGGTGTCCACCGGCGTGCTCGCGACCACGACCTCCAGCCGGCCACCGCGACGCCGCGCCTCCTCGGCACCCCGCCGCAGGGCGGCCCGGCCGGCGGTCGAGTCGTCCAGCCCCACGACGACGCGGTCGTCGTGGGGCTGGTCCGCGGACCGGACCACGACCACGGGGCAGCGGGCGTGGACCGAGCACTGGAGCGCCACCGAGCCGAGCACGGTGCTGCGCACGGCGCCCCGCCCGCGGCTGCCGACGACGAGCAGCTCGGCCCCGTCCGACCACCGCACCAGCTCCTCGGCCGCCCGCCCGGCCACCACGTGCAGGTCGACGGGTACGTCACCGTCCGGCTGCGCCGTCGCCCGCCGCACGTCGTCGAGGAAGGCCCGGGCCCTGGCCGCGGTCTCCGCGCGCATGCTCTCGACGTGCCCCTCCTCCAGGAGGTAGGCGTCCCCCCAGACGAAGTCCACCGGGAAGGTGGTCACCACGTCGAGAGCGGCCGAGCGGCGAGCCGCCTCCGCCAGGGCCCAGCCGAGCGCCCCGCGGGAGTGCTCGGACCCGTCGATGCCCACCACGAGGCGCGCCCGGTCGGAGCTCCCTCCGGGATCGGTCGGCTGCTGTGCGGTCGTCTCCGTCACCGGTCTCTCCTCGCTGTCGCCGTGGGTGGCCCGCCCAGCGTCGCCAGGTGGCCCGGCCGCGACCGCAGGCCGATGTCCCGCCACCGCGGGACGTTGGTCCCCCGGTCGACCGCGAGCGCTGGTACGCCGAGGAGCTCGTCGCCCGGTGCACGGCCCTCCCGCCGGGGCACGCTCCGGGGCCGGGACCCGCCGGCCACGGCGCTCAGCGCTGCTCGGCCCGCGCCGCCAGGCCCCGCAGCATCCGCTGCTCCATGACGTAGCCGACCGGCTCGACGAGGCGCCACAGCAGCGCCTGCGACCGGGGGTGCACGAGCCGCTGCCGCACGACGACCCGCGTGGCCCGCCCGCCCCGCTCCGGGCGCAGGACCCACTGCCAGGTCGCGACCGTCGGGTCCCCGGTCACCGCCCCGGCGCGGTGCGGGGGCCGCGGGTCGGCGCTCACCAGCACCAGCGCGCCGGGTGGCTCGGCGGTGTGCACCCGGAAGCACGGGTAGCCCTCCGGGCCGAGCCGGACCAGGTCACCGGGCTGCAGGCGCTCCTCGGCCGGCAGCAGGGTGCGCAGGCTGCGGATGCGGCAGCCGACCAGGTTCTCCAGGCCGTCGTAGCTGTACAGCCCGGCCCGGCCCTGACCGATCTGGGCGAGCCACGGCCAGACCCGCTCGACCGGCGCACCCACCGTCACGGCCCGCGTGTACCCCCGCACGGGTACCGGGACCAGGTCATCGCCCGGCATCTCCCCGGCGACCTCGTCGGGAGTGGCGCCGCGCACCGCACGCCGACGGCGGAGCAGCGGGGAGCTGAGCAGCGCCAGCAGGACCCGGACGCCACCTCCCAGGACGTCGGCGAGGGAGCGGACGACGTCGGCGGACCCGCCCCCGACCACGGGTCCGGCGACGCCGCCGGCCGGCGCAGTCACGCCGGCACGGGCGGCGCCGGCCGGTCCGCCCCGTGCCCGGCCCCGACGGGCTCCGGCGCCCGGTCCTCCCGGGGGTGGACGACCATGACCGCGCCGAGCGCGTGCATGGCGCACTCCAGGGCGACCGACCCCAGGACCAGACCGCGCAGCACGCCGCGCCCGCGGCTGCCGACGACCAGCAGGTCGTCTGCCCCGGCGGCCGCCACCAGCACCTCGGCGGCGCGCCCCTGCACGACCGTCGTCCGCACGTGCGGCACCACGCGGCCCGCCGCTCCCCGCTCCGCCAGGACCGCGTCCACCGTCGCCCGGGTACGCGCCGCCAGCTCGTCCCGGATCCGCTCCGGCGACGGCACGACGGCCGTGGTCAGGTCGATCCAGAGGTCCTCGATGTCGAAGGCGACCACGACGTCGACGTCGGCACCGGCCCGCGCGGCCTCCTCCACCCCGGTGACCAGCGCCGCCCGGGCTCCCGGCGAGCCGTCGTCCCCGACCACCACCCGCCCCGGCGCACCACCCCCGGCGTGCACCACGACGACCGGGCAGGCCGCCCGCGTGGCGCAGTGCAGCGCGACCGAGCCGAGCAGCACGCTGCGGACGGCTCCGCGCCCGCGGCTGCCCACGACCAGCAGGTCGGCGTCCCCCGACCGCTCCACCAGCGCCTGCGCCGGCGGCCCGGGCAGCACCTGCAACCGGACCTCGACGTCGCCGGCACCCGGCACGGCCGCGACCGCCGGCGCCGACCGCGTGCCGGCCACGAGCGCACGGACCCGCGCCGCCGTCTCCTCGCGGATGAAGGCGACGTCGGGCAGCCACACCGGGGCCCCGCCCAGGTAGGCGACCTCGACGGCGTACCCGGCGACGACCTCCAGGACCGCACCCCGGCGGGCCGCCGCCGCGAACGCGTGGGTCAGGGCCGCGCGCGACGCCTCCGACCCGTCCACGCCGACGACCACCAGGGGTCGCTGCACCGCTGCACCGTCCACGCGCCGCTCCTCCGCTCGTGCCCGGCCGCTGCCCGGCAGGCCCCGACGATGCGCCCGGTCCCCGCCGTCGCCCCCGGGTCCGCCGTCCTGCGGACGGGGGACCAACGTCCCGTCGCATCCGGCCCCGCGGCCCTGCGGCGACCGGCGCCGCCGGCCCTAGCGTCGGCCCGACCGCCCCACCGACGCCTGATCAGGAGCCGCATCGTGCAGGTACGCGACGTCATGACCCGCGGGGTCGTCACCGTCGGCCCGGACACCTCGGCCAAGTACGCCGCGGAGGTGATGGCCGAGCACGGCTACGCGGCGCTGCCGGTCGTGGACGGCGCCGACCAGCTCGTGGGCATCGTGGCCGAGGCCGACGTCCTGCGCGACCGGCTGCCGGCCGACCCGCGCCTGCACCTCCGCCGCGACGACCCGGGGGGCTCCGCCCCGCCGCTGCTCGTGCGCGGCGTCATGACGCAGGGGGTGCGCACGGTGGACGAGGGCGCCGACGTCTCCGACGTCGCCCGCCTGTTCGTCGACGACCGCCTGCGCAGCGTCCCGGTCCTCGCGAACGGGCGGCTGGTCGGCATCGTGAGCCGCCGCGACCTCCTGCACGCGCTGGTGCGCCCGGACCCGGACATCGCGCGCGACCTCGCCCGCCTCGTCGAGGGGTACACCGGCGACCTGGGCGACTGGGACGTCGCGGTCGTCGAGGGGGTGGCGACGGTCCGGCGCACCGCCGGCGTCCCCGAGCCCTCCGCGGCGGTGGAGGCGAACGCGCTGCGGGCGCTGGCCCGGACCGTGCCGGGCGTCGTCGGGGTCCGGGTGCTCCCGTCCCCGAGCGGGGACGACGGGCACCGCGGGAACCCGGTCGACGCGGACGCCACCACCTGAGCTCCCGGCCCGGCTGGAAGGACCTCCCATGACCACCTCCCCGCACCCCCGCCCCGTCGTCGTGGGTGTCGACGCCTCGGAGGCGGCGCTGCACGCCGTGGCCTTCGCCGCGGACGAGGCCCGGCGGCGCGGCGCACCCCTGTCCCTCGTGCACGCCCTGACCTGGCCCTTCGGCGGGTTCAGCGACGCGAACGCGAGCCCGGAGGTGCAGTCGCTCGTCCGCGCCGCCGCGGAGGAGGTCCTCGGCGCCGCCGCAGGCGGTGCCGGGGGCGGTGTGGAGGTCACCGCCTCGCTGGCCGACGGCGACCCCGTGCACGCCCTGCGCGAGGCCGCGGCCACCGCCCAGCTCCTGGTGGTCGGCAGCCGGGGGGCCGGCGGCGTGACCGGGCTGCTCGTGGGGTCGACGGCAGCCGGGGTCGTCGGCCACGTGGCCTGCCCGGTGGTGGTCCTGCCGGACCCCGCCGCTGCCGTCGTCCGGCCGCGCCGGTCCGTGGTCGTGGGCGTCCGCGGCGCCCCCGACGACGACGAGGTGCTGGACTTCGCCTTCGCCGCGGCGGCCGCGCGCGGCACCGACCTCGTCGCGGTGCACGCCTGGCAGGACGTCGTCCTCGAGACCGCCTACCGGTCGCTCAGCCCGCTCGCCGAGCAGGCGGGCGTCGGCGGCGACGCGCAGCGGGTGCTCGCCGAGGCGCTGGCCGGCTGGCGGGACAAGGAGCCCGGCGTGCCGGTCCGCGAGGTCGTGGTGCGGGACCGGCCGGCGCGGGCGCTGGTCGCCGCCGGCGCGACCGCCGAGCTCCTGGTCGTCGGGCAGCGTCGCCGGCGCTGGCCGGGCCCCACCACCCACGGTGTGCTCCACCGCGCCACCTGCCCGGTGGCCGTGGTCCCGCTCCGCGAGGAGGCGGACCGGTGAGCGGCTCCCCGCGCCGGGTGCTGGTCACCGTGGCCAGCCGGCACGGCGCCACCGCCGAGATCGCCGCCGCGATCGCGCAGCGCCTGGCCGGGGGCGGCGCCGGCCTGGTCGCCGTGCCGGTGCCCGTGACGCAGCGCCCCGACCCCGCCGCGTTCGACGCGGTGGTCCTGGGCAGCGCCGTGTACGTCGGCCGCTGGCTCGAGGCCGCCCGCGAGTACGCCGCCACGCACGCGCCGGCGCTGCGCACGAAGGCGGTGTGGCTCTTCTCGAGCGGGCCGATCGGCGAACCGCCCTTCCCGCGCGACCTCCCGCACGACGTGGAGCCGCTGACCTCCCTGACCGGGGCACGGGGCCACGCGCTGTTCCCCGGGCGCCTCGACAAGGCGCACCTCACGCTCGGGGAGCGGGCGATGGTCACCGCGATGCGCGCGCCCGTCGGGGACTTCCGGGACTGGCCGGCCGTCCACGCCTGGGCGGACGGCATCGCGGCCGAGCTGGCGTCCCCCGCCGCGGTGCGGTCCTGAGACCGCCCGGCGCGGGGATCGGAGGTGGGTCCGTGGGTGAGCTGTCCCTCCCGCCCGGGGTCCTGCCCGTGGGTGCCCGGGTGCTCGACGAGGACGAGTGCCGGTCGCTGCTCCGCACCGCGGAGGTGGGCCGGCTGGCGGTCACCACGGGTGCCCTGCCCGCCATCGTCCCGGTCCCGTTCGCGGTGCACGACGGCGCCGTGGTCATCCCGACGTGCACGGGATCGGCCCTCGTCCCCGCCGTCCGCGGCGCGGTCGTCGCGTTCGCGGTGGACTCCTACCGCCCGCGGGACCTCGGCGGCTGGGGGGTGAACGTGGTCGGCCCGGCTCGCGTGGTCGCCGACCCGGCCGAGGCCGAGGGCCTCGCGGCCCTCCGGCTCTTCCCGGACGCGCTGACCGCGGGACGGTGCTTCGTCAGCGTCCGCATCGGTCTCCTGCGGGGGTGGCGGGTCGAGGATGACCGCCTCGGTTGAGCGATCCGGTACCGCTTCGGCCCGCGGCGTCTTCCACCCCGCAGGCACGGGTGGCAGGCTGGGCCCATGGCGGAGACCGGGCCGGACGTGCAGGGCCGCTCCGCCGTGCCGCCGGCCCGCCGTGGGAGTTCTGCGTCCCCGGAGGCCGCCGCCGCGCTGTCGGGGATGCGCCTGACCGAGCTGCTCGACGAGGTGCAGGAGCGGCTCGGCGTCGTCGCCCGCACGCAGGCGCGGGTGCAGCACCTGCTCGACGCCTTCCTCAGCGTGTCGACGGGGCTGGACCTGGACACCACGCTGCGGCGGATCGTCGAGGCCGCGACCGGCCTGGTCGACGCCCGCTACGGGGCGCTGGGCGTCCTCGGCCGGGACGGCGGCCTGGCCGCCTTCCTGCACGTCGGCATCGACGACGAGCTCGCCGCCCGGATGGGGCACCTCCCCGAGGGCAAGGGTGTCCTCGGGCAGCTCATCACCGAGCCCTACCCCCTGCGGATCGCCGACCTCCGCCAGCACCCGTCGTCCGTGGGGTTCCCGGACCACCACCCCGAGATGCGGACCTTCCTCGGTGTCCCGGTGCTCGTCCGCGGCGAGGTCTTCGGCAACCTCTACATGACGGAGAAGGCGTCCGGTGAGTTCACCGCCGAGGACGAGGCCGTGCTCACCGCCCTCGCCGGCGCCGCCGGGATCGCGATCGACAACGCGCGGTTGTTCGAGGAGGCGGAGACGCGGCGCCGCTGGACGACGGCGGTGTCCGACATCCGCGAGTCCCTGCTGGGCACCACCTCCCCGGAGGACGCGCTGGGCCTCGTGGCCGACCGGCTCACCGGGCTCACCGGGGCCGAGGCCACCTGGGTGCTCAGCGGCCCCGACCCGGCGGACGGCCGCTACACCGTGACCAGCCAGTGCAGCGTCCTGGAGCTGGAGGACACCGTCGGGGAGCGCATCCGGCCGGTGGACAGCCCGGTCCTCGGAGCGGTCGACGCGGCGGGGGCCGTCGCCTCCGTCGACCTCTCCGTAGTGGACTACACCGGGCCCAACGCCCACGTCCGCTGGGGCCCCTGCCTCGGCGTCCCGCTGCGCGGCTCGGAGGCCGGCCCGGCCGTCGTCGTGCTGGCCCGGCGGGCCGGGGCGCCCCCGTTCCCCGACTCGCTGCGACCGCTGGTCGGCGCCTTCGCCGACCAGGTGGTGGTCGCCCTGGACCTGGCCGCCCGGCAGCGGCTCTCCCGCCGGCTCGACGTCTACGAGGACCGCGACCGCATCGCGCGGGACCTCCACGACCTGGTCATCCAGCGCGTCTTCGCCGCCGGGCTGGCCCTCCAGTCGGTGATGCCGCGCGTCGCCGACCACGAGGCCCGTCGCCGCATCCAGGGGGTCGTCGAGCAGCTCGACGGCACCGTCCGCGACATCCGGACGACCATCTTCGACCTGCACACCACCGACTCCTCCGGGGAGAGCCTGCGCCGGCAGCTCCTCGACGTGGTCACCAAGACCGCGGGCGACGCCGTCCACGCCACCGTGCGGATGTCGGGGGCGGTCGACAGCCTGGTGTCCGGTGAGCTCGCCGCGGACGTGCTGGCGGTCGTGCGGGAGGCGGTCAGCAACGCCGCTCGGCACTCCGGCGGCCGGCACGTCACCGTGACGCTCGACGTCACCGACGACGTGGTCGTCGAGGTGGTGGACGACGGGCGCGGCATCGACGAGGGCGCGGCACGCAGCGGGCTGCGCAACCTGGCCGACCGGGCCCAGCGGCGGGGTGGCGCCGCCCTGGTCGCCGCGCTGCCCGACGGCGGGAGCCGGTTGCGCTGGAGCGCCCCGGTCCGCTGAGCCGGGCCGCGGTCAGCGCGGCCGGCCGCCGGGGGCCGCGTTGCGCAGCTCCGCGGCGAGCACGGCCGCCTGGGTCCGTCGCTCCAGGCCCAGCTTGGCCAGCAGGTGGGAGACGTAGTTCTTCACCGTCTTCTCGGCGAGGAACATGCGCTCCCCGATCTGCCGGTTGGTGAGACCTTCCCCGATCAGCTCCAGCACGGTGCGCTCCTGGTCGCTGAGCTTCGCCAGCGGCCCCGCGGGCTCGGCGGCGCGGCGCATCCTCTCCAGCACGGCCGTGGTCGCGGTCGGGTCGAGCAGCGAGCCGCCTGCCGCCACGGTGCGGACGGCGCTGACCAGGTCCTGCCCGAGGATCTGCTTGAGCAGGTAACCCGACGCGCCGGCCATGATCGCTTCGAAGAGCGCCTCGTCGTCGCTGTAGCTGGTGAGCATGATGACCTTGAGGTCGGGCATCCGGGACCGCAGCTCGCGGCAGACCGTCACGCCGTCACCGTCGGGCAGCCGCACGTCGAGGACGGCGACGTCGGGCCGGAGCGCCGGGACCCGGGCCAGCGCCTCCGCGGCGTTCTTGCCCTCGCCGACCACGGTGATCTCGCCGGAGCCCTCCAGGACGTCGGCGACGCCCCGGCGGACGATCTCGTGGTCGTCGACCAGGAAGACCTTGACGGGGCTGGGCTGCTCGGTGTTCACGCGACCATCCTGCGGGGTGTCCGCCCGTACCCGGGCGCGGCCGTCGGGCGGCACCGGCGGGCGCCCCCGTCCGGGCAACGCTAGGGACCCAGCGGCCGGGTGGCGCAGGGCCGAAGTTCCCGACCTCGCACCGCCGACCGGCGACGCGGGCAGGGCCCGCCAGCGGCCCGCCGGGGACCTCCGTCCCTCCCGGGCACGTGGCCGCTCGGGCACCGTGGCGCCATGGACGCACCGCTCCGGGTCACCGTCGCGCACGCCTCCGCTGCCGGGTCCACCGCCGAGGTGGCCGAGGAGATCACCGCCGTGCTCACCGGCCGGGGGTACCAGACGACGTGCCGGCCGGCCGGCCCGGACCTCGACCCGCACGACGCCGATGCCCTCGTCGTCGGCAGCGCGGTGCACGACATGGCGTGGCTGCCCCCGGCGCTGGAGTTCCTGGGCCGGGCGGCGGCCTCCGGGCGACCGACCTGGTGCTTCAGCGTCGGCGGCCTGGCCGAGCCGTACGGGAGCCGGCGCGCGCGGTTCCTGAGCGCAGGAGAGCTGCGACGCATCGAGCAGGGCTTCCCGCGCGGCTTCCGCCCTCGCGACCACCACATGTTCGCCGGTGTGGTGGACCTCGCCCGCTCCCCGCTGTGGGGCCGGGTGTTCTACCGCCTGACCGGGACGGGTGCCGGTGACCACCGCGACCGGCCGGCGATCCGGGCCTGGGCCGCCACGGTCGCCGACGGGCTCGACGACGCCGCACCGCGGCCCGGGGAGCCGGCGCCGCCCGGGCGACGCGCGGCACCGGACGGACCCCGCCCGCAACCGGGCCGATCGAGGAGTTGACGTGCTGACCACCCACCTGGACCGGACGACGGCCCGTGCGGCCATCGCGCTCGCCAACCGCGCCCCCTCGGTGCACAACTCGCAACCGTGGCGGTGGCGCATCGGGGACGACTCCGTCCACCTCTTCGCCGACCCCGGGCGCGCGCTCCCGGCCACGGACCCCGACGGCCGGGACCTCCGGTACAGCTGCGGGGCGGCGCTGCACCACCTCCGCGTGGCGCTGCTGGCCGCCGGCCTGGGCTCCACCGTCCACCGGCTGCCCGATCCGCACCACCCCGAGCACCTCGCCGCCGTGGAGCTGGCGCACGGGCGGCCGATGCCCCCGGACCTCGCGCTGGCGCAGGCCATCGAGCGGCGGCACAGCGACCGGCGGGTGTTCTCGACCTGGCCGGTCCCGCCGGAGTTCCTCGAGGAGCTCCGCGACGCGGCCGACGGCCAGGGCGCGCAGCTGCAGGTGCTCGAGGGCTCCGCGCAGCGGGACCTCGTGGCCCGCCTCGTCGAGCACGCCGGCGTCGAGCAGGCCCTGACCCCCGGCCTGGCGCAGGAGACGGCGACGTGGACCGGGCGGTCCCGCGGCGCGCGGGAGGGCGTCCCGGCGGCCAACGTGCCCGGCAGCCCGGACGGGGTGGTACCGGTCCGGCACTTCGGGGCCGGGGAGCAGGGCCAGAACGCCCTCGGTGAGGAGGAGTCCGACGGCACGGTGCTGGCGGTGCTGGCGGTGCTGGCCACCCCGGCCGACGACCCGGTCGAGCAGCTCCGGGCGGGCGAGGCGCTGAGCGCCGTCCTCCTCACGGCGACCCGCCAGGGCCTGGCCACCGATCCGATCAGCCAGCCGCTGGAGGTGCCGGAGACGCGCGCGCGGCTGCGGGACGTCCTGGCCGACGGCGGGGAGCCCCACATGGTCGTGCGGCTCGGGTGGGCCCCGATCAGCGCCGAGCCCGTCCCGCGCACCGGCCGCCGCCCGCTGGCCGACACGATCGAGCCGCTGGACCACCCCTGGCCCCCGGGCCAGGGCTCCTGAGCACGCGGTGGGGGCCGCCGGACCGCTGGTCCGACGGCCCCCGCACGTCGTCACCTCCGGGAGATGCTCACCTTGAGCGCCTCGGAGGCGACCGGGTCGTCGAACACGTCGTAGGCCCGGGGCACCTCGTCGAACCCGAACCGGTGGGTCACCATGCGCCCGGCGTCCAGCCGACCGGCGCGCAGCATGCGGAGCAGCATCGGGGTGGAGGAGGTGTCCACCAGCCCGGTGGTGATCGTGACGTCCCGGATCCAGAGGTCCTCGAGGTGCAGTGTCGTGGGCCGGCCGTGGACGCCGACGTTGGCCACCCGCCCGCCGGGCCGCACGAGCTCCACCGCCATGTCGAACGTGCCGGGCAGCCCGACGGCCTCGACGGTGACGTCGGCGCCGAGCCCACCGGTGAGGCCACGCACCGTCTCGGCCACCGCGTCGTCGGGCGACAGCGCCAGGTCGGCGCCGAACGCGGTCGCCGCGGCCCTCCGGCTCGCCACCGGGTCGACGACCACGATGCGCTCCGGGCTGTAGAGCCCCGCGGTCATGACGGCCGCCAGGCCGATCGGTCCGGCGCCGACGATGACCACCGTGTCGCCGGGCCGTACCCCACCGTTGAGGGCCCCCACCTCGTAGGAGGTCGGGAAGATGTCGGCGAGCATGAGCGCGGCCTCGTCCGAGACGTCGTCGGGGAGCCTGTGCACGGAGCCGTCGGCGAAGGGCACCCGCACCGCCTCGGCCTGCACGCCGTCGACGGTGTGCCCCAGGATCCACCCGCCGCCGCCCTGGCACTGGCCGTACCGGGCCTCGCGGCAGAAGCGGCACCGACCGCAGGCGGTGATGCAGGAGACGAGCACCCGGTCACCGGGTCGCACGGTGCGCACACCGGGGCCGACCTCCTGCACCGTGCCGACCGCCTCGTGGCCCAGGACGCGGCCGCTGGCCACCTCCGGCACGTCACCGCGCAGGATGTGCAGGTCGGTGCCGCAGATGGTGAACGCGTCCACCCGGACCACCGCGTCCTCCGGGTCCTCGATGCGGGGGTCGGCCACCTCCTCCCAGGACCTCTTACCGGGGCCGTAGTAGACCAGCGCCAACATGTCCGTCTCCTCGTCGTCGGGGGGGGGTGCCCGGTCAGTCCAGCCGTGGTGCCGGGGCCGCCACCACGTCCGCTCGTCCGTCGCCGGGGGGCCGAAGGTCCGGCGGCGCGCCCGGTGGGCGCCGGTCCGCTCCCCGAGGGCCCTAGGTCCGTGCCGGGCCGGGCCCCCGGACCCGGGTCGCGCGGGCGTCACCCCAGCAGGCTGGGGCCCGAGACGCCCCGGGAGAGGAGCAGCCATGCCAGGACAGGTGCGCACCCCGTCGACCGCCCGCCACCACGAGGTGCGGCGGTGACCGCCCAGGCGCCGGAGCGGACCGGGCTGGTCGCCCGGCTGGCCGACGTCCGGCTGGCGGACGTCGACCGGGTCGGCGGCAAGGGGGCCAACCTGGGGGCGCTGCTGGGCGCCGGTCTCCCGGTCCCGGACGGCGTGGTGGTGACGGCCGGCGCCCTGCGCACGGCGGTCGCGACGGCCGGGCTCACCGCGGAGCTGGCCCGGCGGCACGACGCGGCGCTCGCCGCGGCCCGGCCCGGCGCACCCGCCGCCGTCCGCGACGGCCTGGCGGGGAAGTGCCGGGCGGTGCAGGACCTGGTGCACCGTGCCGGGGCGCCCCCGGCCCTCGTGGCGGAGCTGCGCACCGCGTACGCCGCCCTCGGGGAGGACCCTCCCGTCGCGGTCCGCTCGTCCGCCGTCGGCGAGGACAGCGACGAGGCCTCCTTCGCCGGGATGAACGCCAGCTTCACCAACGTGGCCGGTCCCGATGCGGTGCTCCGCGCCGTCGTGGACTGCTGGGCCTCGGTCTTCGCCCCGCGGTCGGTCGCCTACCGGGCCGAGCGGGGCCAGACCGACGTCCCGGACCTGGCCGTCGTCGTCCAGCTGATGGTCACCGCCCGCCGGTCAGGGGTGGCCTTCACCGCCGACCCCGTCAGCGGCCGGCGCGACCGCGTGGTGGTGGAGGCCGCCTGGGGCCAGGGCGAGGTCGTGGTGAGCGGCGAGGTGGAGCCCGACACCTACGTGCTGGACGCCGCCGGTCCCCGGCTGCTGGGGGTGCACCGGGGCACCCAGCGGGTGCAGGTGGTCCGCGGTGCGGACGGGGCCGACCGCACCGCACCGGTCGATGCTGGCGGCCCCCCGGTGCTCTCCGAGCAGGACGCCGTCGAGGTCGCCGGCCTGGCCCTGCGGGTGCAGGCCCTGCACGGGCGGCCGCAGGACGTCGAGTGGGCGGCCGACGACGAGCGGTTCTGGCTGGTCCAGGCCCGGCCGGTCACCACGCTCGGCCGCGGTGCACCCGACCCGACCGGGGGGGAGCCCGGCACCGCGCCCCTGCTGCGCGGCCTGGCCGCCTCGCCGGGCCGCGCGTCCGGCCGGGTCCGGGTGCTGCACTCCCCCGGTGAGGGTGACCGGCTGCAGGACGGCGAGGTGCTGGTCGCCCCGCTGACCAACCCCGACTGGATGCCGGCCATGCGCCGCGCGGCGGCGGTGGTCACCGACAGCGGCGGGATCACCTGCCACGCGGCGATCGTCGCCCGCGAGCTCGGCGTTCCCGCGGTCGTCGGCACCCGGACGGGGACGACCGCCCTCTCCGACGGCACGGCGGTCACCGTCGACGGGGACGCCGGCGTGGTGCTCGCCGGCCGGCACGCTCCGGCCCCGGCGACGGCGGCGCCGTCCCGGTCGGCCGGGACGCAGGAGGCGGTGGAGACCACCGGCACCGGGCTGCACGTCAACCTCGCCGACCCCGGGCAGGCGGCCGCCGCGGCGGCGCTCCCGGTGGACGGCGTGGGCCTGCTGCGGGCCGAGCTGCTGCTGACGCGGGCGCTGCGCGGCCGGCACCCGTCGGAGATGATCGCGCGTGGCGAGGCCGACGAGGTGGTGGCGGCGCTGGCCGGCTCGCTGCGCACCATCGCCGCCGCCTTCGCCCCCCGGCCGGTCGTCTACCGCACCGCGGACCTGCGCTCGAACGAGTTCCGCGGGCTGGCCGGCGGGGCGGCCCACGAGCCGGTCGAGGACAACCCGATGATCGGGCTCCGCGGCTGCATCCGGTACGTCCACGACCCGTCCCTGCTCCGGCTCGAGCTGGCCGCGCTGGCGCAGGTCCGCGAGGAGTTCCCCGGCGTCGCCGTCATGGTCCCGTTCGTGCGCACCCGCTGGGAGCTGGAGGAGTGCCTGCACCTGATCGACGCCAGCCCGCTGGGGCGCCAGCGCGGCCTCCGCCGGTGGGTGATGGCCGAGGTCCCGTCGGTGGCGTACTGGCTGCCGGAGTACATCGGCCTGGGCATCGGCGGCGTCTCCATCGGCAGCAACGACCTCACCCAGCTGGTGCTCGGGGTCGACCGCGACTCCGCGGACCTCGCCGACCTCTTCGACGAGGCCGATCCGGCCGTGCTCGCCGTCATCGGCTCGGTGATCGCGACCGCCCGGCGGATGGGCGTCCCCTCGTCGCTCTGCGGCCAGGCCCCGTCCCGGCGGCCGGAGTTCGTCGAGCACCTGGTCCGGGCCGGCATCGGCTCGGTGTCGGTGGAGCCCTCCGCCGTCGGCGCGACCCGGCACGCGCTGGCGGCCGCCGAGCGCCGGTTGCTCCTGGAGGCGGCCCGGCGCTCCCCGGGGGTGCCGGCGTGACCGGCACGGCGGTGGGCCGGCCCGTCGCCGTCGGCGTGGACGGTTCCGCCGACGCCTCGGCGGCGTGCCGCGCCGCCGGTGAGGAGGCGGTCCGCCGTGGTGTGCCGGTGGAGCCGGTGCTCGTCTTCCCGTGGCGCCCCGGCGAGCGCGTCCCCGGCCCCCGGGGCTTCGACACCCGCGCCGTCCTGCGGGTCGCGGCCGACCTCGCGCTGGACACCGCCGTCGACGAGCTCCGCCGGCGTCACCCGGGGCTCGCCGTGCGGCCGCGGCTGGTCGAGGGCGACCCCGTCGACGTGCTGGTCGGTGCCTCGCGGTCGGCGCAGCTGCTCTGCCTCGGCTCGCAGAGCACCGGCTCGCTCGAGGACGTGCTGCTGGGGTCGACGGCGGCGGGCGTGGTGCGTGGCGCGGCCTGCCCGGTCCTCGTCGTCCCCCGGCGGGCGGTCAGGACGGTCCGCGGCCGGGCCGGCGTCGTCGTCGGCGTGGAGGACGGCACGGACGACGACGTGGTCGCGGCCGCGTTCCGGGCAGCGGCCGACCGCGCGTGCGGGCTCGTCGCCGTGCACACCTGGCGGCACCCCGCCCCGGGGCCCGCCCACCTCGCGCTCGACCCCCTGGTCGGGGACGAGGCCGCGCAGCGGCGCGAGGAGGACCTGCTGTCCGATGTGCTCGCGCCGTGGACCGCGCGGTACCCGCAGGTCCCGGTGCGGCAGGTCGTCGAGCGCGGCCGCGCGGCGGAGGTGCTGCTGTCCGCCTCGCTGACCGCCGAACTGCTCCTGGTGGGACGCCGTTCCCGGTGGGGCGGCGTGCTGGGCGGGCTGCGGTCCACGACCAACGCGGTGCTGCACCGCGCCGGGTGCCCCGTCCAGGTCGTGCCGACCGGCGCCCCGGCGAGGTCCCGGTCGACCGCGCCCGCGTGAGCGCCCCGGTCAACCGCGCACGGGGCGGACCCGCACGCGCACGTCCAGCGCCTGCGCGTCCTGCGGCGTCACCACCAGCGGGTTGACGTCGATCTCGGCGACCTCCGGCAGCGCGTCGGCCAGCCAGGCGACCTGCCGCAGGCACCTGGCGACCGCATCGGCGGCCAGGGTCCGCCCGTGCACGGTGGCGAACAGGCCGGTGCCCGCCAGCATCTCCGCGACGTCCGCCTCGCCGACCGGCGCCAGGCGGTGCACGCGGTGGCCGAGCGCGTCGGTGGCCCGGCCGCCGGGCCCGAGCACCACCACGGCACCGGCCGCCTCGTCGTGCACCGCGCCGACCAGGAACTCGTCCCCGGCGGGCACGACCGGCTGCACCACCGCACCCAGCCAGTCCCCCGCGGCGCGGCGCTGCCACGCCGCGACGATCCCGGCCACGTCCCCGGCGGCCACGGGCAGCCGGAGCAGGCCGGCATCCGCCTTGTGCACCGCACCCCGGACCACGCCCTTGACCGCCACCGGCCCGGCGAGCCCGGTGGCCGCGGCCGCCGCCTCCTCCGGCCCCTCCGCCCACGAGGTCGGGACCACGCGCAGCCCCGCCGCGTCGCACAGCGCGGCGACCTCGTCCGGGAGGAGCCAGTCGCCCTCCGGCGCCCGGGCGAGCGCGGCCCGCACCACGGCCCGCGCGGCCACGACGTCGCCCGACGCCGGGGGGACCGCCCCGCGCGGACGGCCCAGCCACGCGGCGCGCCGCCACGCCACCCCGAGCGCCCGGGCAGCGACGGCGGGCTCGGTGACCGAGGTCAGGAACCGGCTCCCGCCGGGGAGGGGCAGGGCGCACGCGACGCCGTCCCCGGCCAGGCGCACGTCGACCACGGGTGCGGGGTCGACCGCGGCGGCCAGCACGGCGGGCACGGCCGGGCCGGGATCGCTCACGGCCGTGGGGACGGTCACGGTGACGACCGCCCCGACGCGGGGGTCGCCGGTCAGCACGCGGAGCGCGGCGGCGAACTCCGACCGCGTGACCGCCGCGCCGGCGTCCACGGGGTTGACGGTGCTCGCCAGCGGCGGGAGCAGTGCGGCGAGCCGCGCCCGCAGGTCGTCGGGCAGCGGCTCCAGCGGCAACCCCTCGGCGGCGCACGCGTCCGCCGCCAGCACTCCGCCGCCGCCGACGTTCGTGAGCACCACGACCGTCCCGGTGCGGGGCAGCGGCTGCCCCCGCAGCAGCCCGACCGCGGCCGTCAGCGTCGACAGGTCCGCCACCGGCTGGATGCCGGCCGCGGCGTAGGCGGCCTCGCGGACGGCGTGCGGCGACGCCGACCGGGCGGTGTGGGACGCGGCGGCCCGCGCACCCGCGGTGGAGGTGGCCGACTCGAGCGCGAGCACGGGCACCCGGCGGGCCAGGTGCTCCGCGGTGCGGACCAGCCCCCGGAGGTCGGGCTCGGACTCCGCGTAGAGGACGACGACCCGGGTGGCCGGGTCCTGGTCCAGCCAGGCCAGCACGTCCCGGGCCCCGGCGTCGTGGGCGTCGCCGATCGCGGCCATCGCCGACAGCCCCAGCCCGAGCCGCTGGAGGGCGGCGGCCACCGCGATGACGACCCCGCCGGACTGCGCCACCAGGCCGACGTCGCCCACCGGGACGGCCTGGCCGGCGAAGGTCACGTCGAGGTGGGCCGGCGGGCCGGGCGAGGCCACGCCGACGCTGTTGGGCCCCACCATCCGCATGCCGTACCGGTCGGCCAGCTCCCGGACCCGGCCACCGAGCCCCGGGACGCCGGGGAAGCCCCCGGAGAGCACCACCAGCGCCCGCACGCCGGCCTCGCCGCACTCGGCGACGACCTCCTCGATGCCGGCCGCCGGCACCGCCAGGACGGCGAGGTCGACGGGTGCCGGGACGTCGCGCACCGACGCCCGGCAGGGGTAGCCCTCGATCTCGTCCGCGTGCGGGTTGACCGCGTGCACCGGCCCCGGGAAGCCCGCCGCCCGGAGGCTGCGGAGGACCGCGCGGCCCACCGAGCGCTCGCCGCGGCCGGCGCCCACGACCGCGATCCCCCGCGGCCGGAACACCGGGTCCAGGCCGCCCGCCGCGGCCGTCCGGAAGCGGTCCTCGGCGGCCGTGCGGTAGCGGTCACCGGGGTCCAGGACGATCTCGACGGCGGTCCCGGTGCCCTCGCGCGTCGTCGCCATCGGCATGCCCAGGCCGGTGAGCACCTGCATCATCGGGCCGTTCTCGGCCAGCACGTAGGCCTGCAGCCGCCGCACCCCCCAGCGCAGCGCGACGGCGGCGACCTCCTCGAGCAGTGCCGTGGCCACGCCCTCGTGCCGCTGCGCGGGGTCCACCACCGCCGCCACCTCGGCCAGGTCGCCGCCGGCCGGGAGCAGCTGGACGGCGCCCACCAGCCGGCCCCGGACCCGCGCCCCCAGGGTCAGCGCGCCGCCGTCGGGGTCGAGCGTGCGCACCACGTACCCCTCGAGGTCCCCGGGGTGCAGGGTGGCAAAGCGCAGGTAGCGGTCGCGGTCGGGCAGCCGCCGGTGCAGGTCCAGCAGCTCCGCGGCGTCCCGCGGCCCCAGCGCGGTCAGGACGGCCGGCACCCCCGACCGGAGCAGCACGCGTGCGGGCCGCGCCGGCACCTGCCGGGCCGCCACGGCACCGGGCGTCGTCCCGCTCACCGCACCTCCCCGCAGCCGGGTGCCCGGCGGGCGCCCACCACGGCACGCTGCCGGAACCGCCCGCCGCCGGGACAGGGACCTCCGGCCCCCTCGGCCGGGACGTCCGCAGCGCTGCCGGGCCGCGAGCCGGCGGGCGACCCGGACGGCACCCGAGCTCCGTCGCCGTGGCCACCGGGGCGCCCGCGGTGGCGCCCGATGTACGAACTGTGCTTCACTCTTCTCGCGGAGGGGAGTACCCCCCAGCACCTCGTCGTCAGTACGGGTCCCCGTGGGTCCCGGCGAGGTGGGCCCCGGCAGGGGCCGGGAGAGACCTCCGGTTGGCCCCACCGACCGGAGGAGAAGCGCTCGTGGACGTCCCCCTGTGGCTCTGGGCCGCCGTGCTCGGCCTGGTGCTCGGCATGCTCGCCGTCGACCTGTTCGCCCACCGCCGTGCCCACGTCATCGGGGTGCGGGAGGCGGCCGCCTGGTCGGCCGTGTGGGTGGCGATCGGCGTCGGCTTCGGCGCCTGGGTGTGGTGGTCCTACGGGGCCGAGCTCGGGCAGCAGTACTACGCCGGCTACCTGATCGAGAAGTCGCTGGCCGTGGACAACGTGTTCGTCTGGGCCATCCTCTTCACCTACTTCGCCGTCCCCCGGGAGTACCAGCACCGGGTGCTGTTCCTGGGCGTGGTGGGCGCGCTGGTGTTCCGCGGGCTGTTCATCGCCGGCGGCTCGGTGCTGATCGCCAGCTTCGGCTGGGTGCTGTACGTCTTCGCCGCGTTCCTGCTGCTGACCGGCTACCGGATGCTCCGCCAGCGCAACGACCACCTCGACCCGGACCGGTCCCGCGTCCTCCGGCTGTTCCGCCGCTGGGTGCCGATGACCGACGTGTACCACGGGCAGCGGTTCCTGGTCCGCCGCGGCGGGAAGCTGCTCGCCACCCCGCTGCTGGCGGTGCTCGTGCTGGTCGAGGTCACCGACGTCCTCTTCGCCGTCGACTCGATCCCGGCGATCTTCGCGGTCACCGACGAGCCCTTCCTCGTCTTCACGGCCAACGCCTTCGCCGTCCTCGGGCTGCGGGCCATGTACTTCCTGCTCGCCGACCTCATCCACCGCTTCGTGTACCTGAAGACCGGGCTGGCGCTGGTGCTGGTGTGGGTCGGCATCAAGATGCTGCTCAAGATCGACGTCTTCTACATCCCGACGACGATCAGCCTCGCCGTGGTCGCGACGATCATCGGCACCTCGGTCTGGCTGAGCCTCCGCGCCACCCGGGGTCAGGGGCGGCAGGCCCTGCCGGCGCCGGCCGACCCCCCGTTCGCGGTCGCGACCCCGGAGGAGGACGCCGTGCTCGAGCCGGTGTGGCGCCGTCGCCCGGTTGCGGCGGAGCGGGGTCGCACCGACGACCAGGTGCGCACCTGAGGGCCCCGGGACCTCGGTCCCGGGGCCCGGGGCCGTCGGGCGGTGCCGGGGACGGTCCGGTCGCCCTAGCGTCGGCCCCGCCCGGACGCCCTCGCGGCGTCACCCCTTCCGGCAGCGCCCCTGAGGAACCCATGCTCACCTCCACGTCAGCGGGTCGCGGCACCGTCCCGCACGGCCGGCCCCCGCGGCCCTTCCGCCGGAGGGTCGCCGCGAGCGGCCTGCCGCAGGGCCCGCCCACCCCGGGCACCGTCTCCGAGGCCGATCTCGCCCCGCTGCCCCCGGCGGCCGCGCGGTACCTGCGGGCGATGGGGGTGCTCGGGCGGCCCCGGACGTGGTCCCTCCGGGCGCACCTGGTCGGCCGGTTCCGGCTCCGTCCCGGCGGGCCGTGGCTGCCGCTGGACGCCTGGCAGTACAACTCCGCCGTCGACGTCGCCCGCCTGTTCCGGATGCGTCTGCTCGTGGGGGGCGTGGTCCCGATGTGGGGGTGGGACACCTACCAGGACGGCGCCGGGCGCATGCTCGGCAAGGCCCTCGGTGTGGTGACCGTCGCCGACGGCTCCGGGCCGGAGTTCGACGTCGGCGAGCTGACCACCTGGCTCGACGACGCGGTCCTGCTCGCGCCGGCGATGCTCGTCCACCCGCGGACGAGGTGGGAGGACGCCGGGGAGGACGGCTTCTCCGTCGCGGTGACCGACGCCGGGCGGACCGTGCGGGCGACCGTGCTCCTCGACGACGACGCCCGGCCGCGGGACGTCCGCAGCGACGACCGCTGGGCGGACCTGCCGGGCGGGCCGGTGCGCACCACGTGGAGCACGCCGGTCGACGGCTGGCGCGTCGTGGACGGGATACCGCGGATGACCGGTGGGGCCGCCGTGTGGCACCTCCCGGACGGGCCGTACCGCTACGCCGAGCTCCGGGTCGCCGACCTCGCGTGGGACCTCCCGCCCGGCCGGTGACCTCAGCCGCCGAGCAGCTCCACCACCTGCCGGTGGATCTCCAGGTCCTCCCGGGCGGTGACCACCACCGTCCGCGCCGCCGCTCCGTCGGCGCTGACGTCGGCGTCGGTGGCGGCGACCTCGTTGCGGCCGGGGTCCAGCGCCAGCCCCAGGAAGGGCAGCGCGCCGGCGACGGCGGCCCGCACCCGGGGTGCGTGCTCGCCCACCCCGCCGGTCATCACCAGCAGGTCCAACCCGCCCGCGGCCGCCGTCATCGCCGCGACCTCGCGCACCAGCCGGTGCAGGTAGACGTCGAGGGCGAGCACGCAGTCGGCGTCGCCCGCGGCCACCCCGTCCAGCACCTCCCGCAGGTCGCCGGAGGTGCCGGACAGGCCCTTGAGGCCCGCGTGGTGCTCGAGCACGTCGGAGAGCTCCGGCACCGGGACGCCGCCGTGCTCCAGCAGCCACAGCACGAGCCCGGGGTCCAGCGTGCCCGGGCGGGTGTTCATGACCAGGCCGGCCAGCGGGGTGAAGCCCATGGTGGTGTCGACCGAGCGCCCGCCCCGCACGGCGGCCAGCGAGCCACCCGCGCCCAGGTGGCAGGAGACGATCCGCAGCTCCTCGACGGGGCGCCCGACCAGCTCGGCGCCGCGCCGCACGGCCCAGGCGTGGGAGAGCCCGTGGAAGCCGTACCGGCGCAGCTGGTAGCGCTCGTTCCACTCCCGCGGCACCGCGTACGTGGCCGCCGCCGGCGGCAGGGTGGCGTGGAAGGTCGTGTCGAAGCAGGCCACCGCCGGCACGCCGGGGAGCAGCTCCCCGGCCGCCCGCACGCCCGCGAGCGCACGCGGGTTGTGCAGCGGGGCGAGGTGGCTGATCGACCACAGGTAGGGCACCAGCACGTCGTCCACCACCGCCGGGCCGGAGTGCCGCGGGCCGCCGTGCACCACGCGGTGCCCGACGGCGTCCACCGGGCCGCACCCGGCGAGGAACTCCGTCAGCGGCGCCAGGTCGCCCTCGCCCCGCCAGCCCTCCACCGTCGTCCCCGCCGCCACCGTCCCGTCGTCGTCGACGACCGCGAGCTTCAGGCTGCTCGACCCCGCGTTGACGACGAGGACCCTCACGCCTCCGGTCGCGGGCGTGCGCGCCCACGTCGCGCAGCCGGGGGACCCGGTCGATGACGTCGATCGCCAGGTCGAACCGGTCGATCCGGTTCATCACGCACATGTCGAACGGGGTGGTCGTCGTCCCCTCCTCCACGTAGCCACGCACGTGCAGGTTCTCGTGGTTGGCCCGCCGGTAGGTCAGCCGGTGGATCAGCCAGGGGTAGCCGTGGTAGGCGAAGATCACCGGCTTGTCCGTCGTGAAGTAGGAGTCGAACTCGCGGTCGGAGAGGCCGTGCGGGTGCTCCCGGTCGTCCTGGAGCCGCATGAGGTCGACGACGTTGACCACGCGCATCCGCAGGTCGGGGAAGAGGCCGCGGAGGATCTCGACGGCCGCGAGCGTCTCCATGGTCGGCACGTCGCCGGCGCAGGCCAGGACGACGTCGGGCTCGGTGCCCGCGTCGGTGCTCGCCCACTGCCAGATGCCGATGCCCTTGGTGCAGTGCTCGACGGCGGCGTCCATGTCCAGGTACTGCAGCGCCGGCTGCTTCCCGGCCACCACCACGTTGACGTACTGCCGGCTGCGCAGGCAGTGGTCGGCGACCGACAGCAGGGTGTTGGCGTCCGGGGGCAGGTACACCCGCACGACCTCGGCCTTCTTGTTGACCACGTGGTCGATGAAGCCCGGGTCCTGGTGGGAGAACCCGTTGTGGTCCTGGCGCCACACGTGCGAGGTGAGCAGGTAGTTCAGCGAGGCGATCGGCCGCCGCCACGGGATGCCGTTGGTCGTCTTCAGCCACTTGGCGTGCTGGTTGACCATCGAGTCCACGATGTGGACGAACGCCTCGTAGCAGGAGAAGAACCCGTGCCGGCCGGTGAGCAGGTACCCCTCCAGCCACCCCTGGCAGGTGTGCTCGGAGAGGATCTCCATGACCCGGCCGTCGGGGGCGAGGTGGTCGTCGTCGGGGTGGCGCTCCGCGACCCAGGTGCGGTCGGTCGCCTCGAGCACCGCGCCCAGCCGGTTCGAGTTGTTCTCGTCGGGCGAGAAGACGCGGAAGGTGGACCCGTTCCGCCGCATCACGTCGCGCAGGAACGTGCCCAGCACGCGGGTGGCCTCCACCGCCCCGGTCCCGGGCTCGGGGACGTCGACGGCGTAGTCGCGGAAGTCGGGCAGCCGCAGCGGTTGCAGCAGCGCCCCGCCGTTGGCGTGCGGCGTCGCGCTCATCCGCCGCTCCCCCACCGGGTGCAGGTCGCGGACGGCGGGCACCGGGGTGCCGTCGGCGTCGAAGAGCTCCTCGGGGCGGTAGCTGCGCAGCCACTCCTCCAGCACCCGGCGGTGCCCGTCGTCGCCCCGCGCGTCGGCGAACGGGACCTGGTGCGACCGCCAGGAGCCCTCGACGCGGACGCCGTCGACCTCGGCCGGGCCGGTCCAGCCCTTCGGGGAGCGCAGCACGACCACCGGCCAGCGCGGGCGGGTGGCGTCGCCCTCCTGGCGGGCCCGGCGCCGGATCTCGGCGATCTCGTCGAGGCACTCGTCCAGCACCGCGGCGAACTGCTGGTGCATCACCGCGGGGTCGTCGCCGGCCACCAGCCGCGGGGCGTGGCCGTAGCCCCGCAGCAGCTCCAGCAGCTCCTCGTCACCGATGCGGGCGAGCACCGTCGGGTTGGCGATCTTGTAGCCGTTGAGGTGCAGGATCGGCAGCACCGCGCCGTCGCGGGCGGGGTCGAGGAACTTGTTCGAGTGCCAGCTGGTGGCCAGCGGGCCGGTCTCGGCCTCGCCGTCGCCGACGACCGCCGCCACGACGAGGTCGGGGTTGTCGAACGCCG
The DNA here is from genome assembly GCF_021698995.1 of Blastococcus sp. KM273129. Lineage (NCBI taxonomy): Bacteria > Bacillati > Actinomycetota > Actinomycetes > Geodermatophilales > Geodermatophilaceae > Blastococcus > Blastococcus sp. KM273129. The sequence continues at coordinate 80,928 of NZ_SSXB01000008.1, forward strand.
CCCCGTAGGCGTGGGAGAGGACGTACCCGAGCTCCCCACCCTCGTGGATCGAGCCCGGGGTCTCCGGCGCCACGTGGCTGGGGATGCCGCCCGGGAAGGAGAACTGGGTGAACAGCCGGCGCATCCCCGCCTCGTCCTGCGAGACGTCGGGGTAGATCTCGCTGTAGGTGCCCTCCAGCCACGCCGCCGCGACCGGGCCGGGGCCGCCGTGCCCCGGCCCCATCAGGTACATCATCGAGAGGTCGCGCGCCCGGATGACCCGGTTGAGGTGCGCGTACACGAAGTTCAGGCCCGGGGTGGTGCCCCAGTGCCCGAGCAGCCGCGGCTTCACGTGCTCCGGCCGCAGCGGCTCGCGCAGCAGCGGGTTGCCCATCAGGTAGATCTGGCCCACGGAGAGGTAGTTCGCCGCCCGCCACCAGGCGTCCAGCGCCTGCAGCTCGTCGTCGGTCAGGGGTCCTGCCGGGCCCGCACCGGGCCGCTCGTCCACCGAGATCGCCACCCGTCGCACGCTAACGGCCCGGCGGGGCGGGGGCGAGGGCTCGGCGGCTCCCGCCGCGGTCGGGGATCATCGGACCTCCGGCGGGTCACCCGGCCGCCGGCCCCCAGCAGATCGCGAGCCAGCATGCCCGAGACGTCGACCGCCGCCCCCACCGAGCCGGGGACCAACTGGGCGGGCAACGTCGCCTACCGGGCCGCGCGGCTGCACCGCCCGGCGAGCCTGGCCGAGCTGCAGGCGGTCGTGGCCGGGAGCGAGCGGGTCAAGGCGCTGGGCTCCCGCCACTGCTTCAACGACATCGCCGACACCCCGGCCGACCTGGTGGCCCTCGACCGGCTGCCCGGCGAGGTCGAGCTGGAGCCCGCCCCGGACGGCGAGGGTGGTACGGCCTGGGTCCCCGGTGGTGCGCGCTACAGCGACGTGGTGCCCCGCCTGGCCGAGCACGGCTCCGCGCTGCACAACCTCGCCTCGCTGCCGCACATCACCGTCGCGGGCGCCACGGCCACCGGGACGCACGGCTCGGGCAACCGGAACGGCTCGCTCAGCACCGCCGTCGTCGGCCTGGAGCTGGTCCGCGCCGACGGCGAGCTGGTGCGGCTGTCGCCCGGGGACCCCGGCTTCGCCGGCGCGGTGGTCCACCTCGGCGCGCTCGGCGTGGTCACCCGGGTCGCCCTGCGGTACCAGCCCGCCTTCCGGGTGCGCACCGACGTCTTCGTCGGGCTGACCTGGGAGCGGCTGTTCGCAGACCTCGACGCCGTCGCCGACGCCGCCTACAGCGTCAGCGTGTTCACCGACTGGCGCGAGGTGACCCAGGTGTGGGTCAAGGCCCGCACGGACGAGCCCGGCGTCGTGCCGGAGGAGTTCTTCGGGGCCCGCGCCGCGACGGAACCCACCCACATGCTCCCGGGCACCCCGATCGAGAACCTCACCGACCAGCTGGGGCTGCCCGGTGAGTGGCACGAGCGGCTGCCGCACTTCCGCGCCGAGTTCACGCCGAGCAGCGGCGAGGAGCTGCAGACCGAGTACTTCGTCCCGCGGCGGCACGGGCGCGCCGCGTGCGAGGCGCTGCGCGCGCTCGCGCACCGGATCACGCCGCTGCTCCAGGTGAGCGAGCTGCGCACGGTGGCGGCCGACGAGCTGTGGCTGAGCCCGGCGTACGGCCAGGACGTGCTGGCGCTGCACTTCACCTGGCGGCCCGAGGAGGAGCGGGTGCGCGCGCTGCTGCCCGCGATCGAGGCGGCGCTGCGCCCGTACGGCGCCCGCCCGCACTGGGGCAAGCTCTTCACCACCGGCGCCGACGAGCTCGCCGCCCTCTACCCGCGGATGGGCGAGTTCCGCCGGCTCGTCCGCCGCTTCGACCCCCAGGGGGCCTTCCGCAACGACTACCTGGACCGGACGGTCGCCGCCTTCGGCTGACTGTGAGGCTGGCCGGGTCGGTCCTTCAGTGATGGGCTGACGGCCGGCAGCGGTGAGCGTGACCCGTCGTCTGACTGGCTTCGTGCCTTTGGCCG